>NZ_CP048113.1:5637500-5642500 GCF_010093065.1 Chitinophaga agri
TGCTATGATATATCTGCGGGAGTGAGGCTGTGGGCGCTAAGGTCCATGGCCGAGAGGGAAATAACCCAGATTAACAGCTAAGGTCCCTAATCGTATGTTAAGTTGATCAAACGAAGTTTAAATCCTATAACAGCCAGGATGTTGGCTTGGAAGCAGCCATTCATTTAAAGAGTGCGTAACAGCTCACTGGTCGAGGGTTTAAGCACGGAAAATAATCGGGCATCAAACATACAACCGAAGCTTTAGGATCGCCATTAAGTGGTGTATCGGTAGGGGAGCATTCTAAACTGCATCGAAGGTGTGTCGTGAGGCATGCTGGAGCGTTTAGAAAAGAAAATGTAGGCATAAGTAACGATAAAATAGGTGAAAAACCTATTCGCCGTAAGACTAAGGGTTCCTGATCAACGCTAATCGGATCAGGGTTAGTCGGGTCCTTAGGCAAAGCCGAAAGGCGTAGCTGATGGCAAACTGGTGAATATTCCAGTACCTGCTATAATTTCGATGGGGTAACGGAGTAGTGAAAGGACTGCGCACTTACGGAATAGTGCGTTAAAGGGAGTAGTTATATTCTGTGTAGGAAAATCCGCACGGGATGATGAACCTGATAGTACAGCAAAGCTTCGGCCGCGCTGATAATGTCCCTAATCAGACTTCCAAGAAAAACCTCTAAGGTTAGGTTATAGCAGCCCGTACCGTAAACCGACACAGGTAGTCGAGGAGAGTATCCTCAGGCGCTCGAGTGATCCGTGGTAAAGGAACTAGGCAAATTGACGCTGTAACTTCGGGATAAGGCGTACCGCAGTAATGCGGTCTCAGTAAAATGGTCCAACCAACTGTTTAACAAAAACACAGGGCCCTGCAAAATCGAAAGATGACGTATAGAGCCTGATACCTGCCCGGTGCTGGAAGGTTAAGGAAGGATGTTCGGAGTAATCCAAAGCTTCTGACTGAAGCCCCAGTAAACGGCGGCCGTAACTATAACGGTCCTAAGGTAGCGAAATTCCTTGTCGGGTAAGTTCCGACCTGCACGAATGGTCTAATGAGTTGGACACTGTCTCTACCACGAGCTCGGTGAAATTGTAGTATCGGTGAAGATGCCGGTTAATCGCAACGGGACGGAAAGACCCCGTGAACCTTCACTACAACTTAACATTGATTTTGAACAACAGATGTGTAGGATAGTTGGGAGACTATGAAGCAGCTTCGCCAGGAGTTGTGGAGTCAACGTTGAAATACCAACCTTCTGTTGTTTAGAGTCTAACTCGGCAACGAGGACATTGTTTGGTGGGTAGTTTGACTGGGGTGGTCGCCTCCTAAAAAGTAACGGAGGCTCGCAAAGGTACCCTCAGTACGGTTGGTAATCGTACGCAGAGCGCATTAGTAAAAGGGTGCTTGACTGTGAGGCCTACACGCCGAGCAGGAGCGAAAGCTGGCTAAAGTGATCCGGTGGTTCTGTATGGAAGGGCCATCGCTCAAAGGATAAAAGGTACTCCGGGGATAACAGGCTGATCTCCCCCAAGAGCTCATATCGACGGGGAGGTTTGGCACCTCGATGTCGGTTCGTCACATCCTGGGGCTGGAGAAGGTCCCAAGGGTTCGGCTGTTCGCCGATTAAAGTGGCACGTGAACTGGGTTCAGAACGTCGCAAGACAGTTCGGTCCCTATCTGTTGTGATCGTTAGTAAATTGCGGGGACATGACCTTAGTACGAGAGGACCGGGTCGTACGTACCGCTGGTGTATCAGTTGTGCCGCCAGGTGCAGTGCTGAGTAGCTATGTACGGAAAGGATAAACGCTGAAAGCATCTAAGCGTGAAACCAACCTCAAGATGAGTTTACTTTTAAGGGCCGTCGGAGACTACGACGTTGATAGGCTACAGGTGTAAGGGTGGTAACATCGAAGCCGAGTAGTACTAATTGCCCGTAAGCTTTAATTTTATTTTTTGTGATAAACTATTACAATTTCCCAATATGTTACCTTATTGGTCTTAAGTCAGAGTAATCGCTGTAAAGTGTCTGACTGTGAGACATAGATCATATTCAAGATCTTATGGTGGTTTTGCCAAGGGTGTTCACCTCTTCCCATTCCGAACAGAGAAGTTAAGCCCCTTATGGCCGATGGTACTGCACAATCATGCGGGAGAGTAGGTAGCTGCCATATTTATTTTAAAGAAGTCCCGGTCTTTACAAGAGACCGGGCTTTTTTATCCTCACTACAACCACACCACTGATCCTACCGCCACTTACGGTAAAATAATCTGGTTAATTTTTGTTGTACAAGGTTAGAGATTGTATCTTTGCAATCCGCTTTTAAAAATGATCTTATTTAACCTTAACCGGTTAAGTTCATTAATAAAGCAATAGGTCTAACAGCTATAAAAGATACGGGACGGAGGTCCTTATCTTATTAATATGCAAAGCATTAGTTCTTTCACACAATATGACATCCTATAAATGATGACAAAAGCTTACTTATAAGCGTATCGTCTTCAGGAAAAAAGGATGAAAAAATCTTGAAAAAGATTTGGTGGAAATGAAAAATTAACTACCTTTGCAACCCCAACGCAAACAACGCGAAACGGGCGATACAAAAGTTCTTATAATAATAACAATATCTGGCGATAAGCGCCACGCAGATCGGATCTGAGATATTAACTACGCGAAGCTTTAAGCTTCGCACAAGTTCTTTGACATATTGGGAAAATCAATTGTAATAGTAGAATTACAAAAGCTTTGAAGATATTTAAAGCGAATAAGGGCGCATGGTGGATGCCTAGGCTCTAGGAGGCGAAGAAGGACGTGGTAAGCTGCGATAAGCTACGGGGAGATGCAAACGATCGTTACATCCGTAGATTTCCGAATGGGACAACCCAATGCATTGAAGATGCATTATCCGTAAGGAGGCCAACGCAGGGAACTGAAACATCTAAGTACCTGCAGGAAAAGAAAATAAATTAATGATTCCCTAAGTAGTGGCGAGCGAACGGGGACCAGCCCAAACCGTGGTGGCGTGCTGCCACGGGGTTATAGGACTACTTTTAGAAAGTCAGATCAAGCTGAATCATCTGGAAAGATGGACCAAAGCAGGTGATAGTCCTGTAGGCAGAAATTCTGATGGACGTGTAGTATCCTGAGTAGCGCGGGACCGGAGAAATCCTGTGTGAATTTGCCAGCACCATCTGGTAAGGCTAAATACTCCCTAGAGACCGATAGTGAACCAGTACCGTAAGGGAAAGGTGAAAAGCACTTCGAATAGAAGAGTGAAATAGTACCTGAAACCGTGCGCCTACAAGCGGTCGGAGCATAGTAATATGTGACGGCGTGCCTTTTGCATAATGAGCCTACGAGTTACTCCTTACTGGCAAGGTTAAGTACTTAAGTTACGGAGCCGGAGCGAAAGCGAGTTCTAACAGAGCGCTTTAGTCAGTAGGGGTAGACGCGAAACTTTGTGATCTATCCATGGGCAGGTTGAAGGTTTGGTAACACAAACTGGAGGACCGAACTCATTAGCGTTGAAAAGCTATGGGATGACCTGTGGATAGGGGTGAAAGGCCAATCAAACTGAGAGATAGCTCGTTCTCCCCGAAATGTTTTTAGGAACAGCCTCGTATATAGAGTTATCATAGAGGTAGAGCTACTAATTGGGCTAGGGGGCTTCACCGCCTACCAAACCCTAATAAACTCCGAATGCTATGATATATCTGCGGGAGTGAGGCTGTGGGCGCTAAGGTCCATGGCCGAGAGGGAAATAACCCAGATTAACAGCTAAGGTCCCTAATCGTATGTTAAGTTGATCAAACGAAGTTTAAATCCTATAACAGCCAGGATGTTGGCTTGGAAGCAGCCATTCATTTAAAGAGTGCGTAACAGCTCACTGGTCGAGGGTTTAAGCACGGAAAATAATCGGGCATCAAACATACAACCGAAGCTTTAGGATCGCCATTAAGTGGTGTATCGGTAGGGGAGCATTCTAAACTGCATCGAAGGTGTGTCGCGAGGCATGCTGGAGCGTTTAGAAAAGAAAATGTAGGCATAAGTAACGATAAAATAGGTGAAAAACCTATTCGCCGTAAGACTAAGGGTTCCTGATCAACGCTAATCGGATCAGGGTTAGTCGGGTCCTTAGGCAAAGCCGAAAGGCGTAGCTGATGGCAAACTGGTGAATATTCCAGTACCTGCTATAATTTCGATGGGGTAACGGAGTAGTGAAAGGACTGCGCACTTACGGAATAGTGCGTTAAAGGGAGTAGTTATACTCTGTGTAGGAAAATCCGCACGGGGTGATGAACCTGATAGTACAGCAAAGCTTCGGCCGCGCTGATAATGTCCCTAATCAGACTTCCAAGAAAAACCTCTAAGGTTAGGTTATAGCAGCCCGTACCGTAAACCGACACAGGTAGTCGAGGAGAGTATCCTCAGGCGCTCGAGTGATCCGTGGTAAAGGAACTAGGCAAATTGACGCTGTAACTTCGGGATAAGGCGTACCGCAGTAATGCGGTCTCAGTAAAATGGTCCAACCAACTGTTTAACAAAAACACAGGGCCCTGCAAAATCGAAAGATGACGTATAGAGCCTGATACCTGCCCGGTGCTGGAAGGTTAAGGAAGGATGTTCGGAGTAATCCAAAGCTTCTGACTGAAGCCCCAGTAAACGGCGGCCGTAACTATAACGGTCCTAAGGTAGCGAAATTCCTTGTCGGGTAAGTTCCGACCTGCACGAATGGTCTAATGAGTTGGACACTGTCTCTACCACGAGCTCGGTGAAATTGTAGTATCGGTGAAGATGCCGGTTAATCGCAACGGGACGGAAAGACCCCGTGAACCTTCACTACAACTTAACATTGATTTTGAACAACAGATGTGTAGGATAGTTGGGAGACTATGAAGCAGCTTCGCCAGGAGTTGTGGAGTCAACGTTGAAATACCAACCTTCTGTTGTTTAGAGTCTAACTCGGCAACGAGGACATTGTTTGGTGGGTAGTTTGACTGGGGTGGTCGCCTCC
>NZ_CP048113.1:7760000-7969925 GCF_010093065.1 Chitinophaga agri
ATTTAACGGAACGAGTTTAGGGGCTTTTTCGAATACGCTGGTAAAGATCTCTGTTCGTTCACTGTCGGTGTCGGGTCTTTCACCCCATGACCTGGTTTGCCAGATGCCCATGCGGAGTACATCATCCAGTATAGTGTTGTAGGCGAAGCGGAGACGGAGCTTGATGGCTTCTTCATCTTCAAACCAGTTATAGAGAAAAGGGTGTTCAACGTAATTGCCTTTGGTAGCGCCGAACTGCTCATATACTCTTTTCTTCCTGTCGATGGTATGCAGGATTTTCAGGAATGACCGGTGTTCGGGTGCAAACACAACGCCATATCTGTCCTGCACCAGGTCAATCTGTTCATCGGTCATGCCGATCCATCTGGCGCCCTGAATCCATTCAGGACACAGGTTCTCTTCCGGGGAAGCATTCCTGTCCTTGCTCCAGTATGTTTCGGTATGTTGTTTAAACCAATGAAAGAAAGCTGTATGATCTGCAGGAATTAGTTGCATTTAATGAGTGTTCTGTTAAGCGTATTAAGTATCGTTGTTCGTCCAGTAAGCCGTATCCGTAAGGTCAGTAAAGGTGCATTTACCGTTAATGACTACGTTGTGTGAGCAGGCGTATTGAACCGGGTTGTTTTCCAGAGATGTCTTCAGAAAGAAAGAACCCGCGTAGATGTGTACGCGGGTTCTTTCTTTCTGAGTGAATGGTTGTGACGTAGACACTTCAATTCACTTTATAATAAGGCTGTTACAGCTTAGCGTAATCTCCGGCTACCAATCAATCCACCTTCTGAGCTAATAAATAAAAGATCATTTTATGGCAAAAATGCCAGGGGCGGCAAATATATGACTTACCTCAGAGACTTCAAATTGATTTGTGCCATTGTGGGTAACTAATTGTTATCAACATCCATTGAAAGACAATCTTTCATCAACGGCTGACTGGCGAAGTGGCTGGTATGATTTACAGGAATGAATTGAACACGAAGCGGGAGTTGTAATTACCTCTGGCAGGTGATGATGCAGATACGGACTGATATTTGCATGGAGAGGGTGGAAGGGGTTGCGGTTTCCTGCAAATTTTAATACTTTTAAACGTTTTTTGCTGGCAGAAAGGCGCTGGATCCACTATGGAAAAAGATAGTTATTGTGGCAAGGGAACACCATTGGCAGTGATTTGTAAGGTATAAAAGGCTTGCATAATATTACAATTGGTATTATTTTCAACTCCTCGTAAATTGATTAACAATGCATTCAAGAAGAACATTTATTAAGCAGGCAGGTATCGCATCCGCAGGTATTTTACTGTTTCCATCATTAGAGAGTCTGGCTGGTTCAAAGCGTGTGAAGAATGTAGGTATCCAGCTGTATACCCTGCGTGACCTGCTGCCCAAAGACGTAAAAGGAGTGATCGCACAGGTAGCCGCGGCGGGTTATAAGGAAGTGGAAACCTACGGTTACAGCCAGAAAGGCGGTTTCTGGGGACTGTCTCCAAAAGAGTTCAAAGCCCTGCTGAAACAACATGGCCTGTCAGCTGTGAGCGGACACGTAGGTCTTGACGGATTTATCAAAGGCGACAGTGCTGATGAACTGAAAGCGAATATTGAAGCATTGAAAACAATTGGTGCTCAGTACCTGGTAGTACCATACCTGGGCGACGATATCCGTAAAACTGCGGATGACTATAAGAAAATAGCGCAGAAGCTCAATGAGGCTGCAGAGATCTGTAAGGCTTCGGGTCTGCAGCTGGGTTATCATAACCACGACTTTGAATTTACAAAGTTTGGCGATACAACCGGTTATAACATCCTGCTCGATAACACCTCTCCCAAACTGGTAAAATTCGAAATGGACCTCTACTGGGTAGTGCGTGCAGGTTATAAGCCAGCGGACCTGTTTGAGAAATATCCGGGCAGATTCCCGATGTGGCACGTGAAAGATATGGATAAGAATAATCCTGATCTGAATGCGGAAGTAGGTACAGGTAGCATCGACTATAAAGACATCTTCGCGAAAGCATCTGTTTCGGGTATGAAGCATTTCTTCGTAGAGCATGAAGATAACTACAAGCCAGATGAACTGGGGTCTATCAAAACCAGCATTACCTATATCAAGGCGAATCTGGTAAAATAGCCACTGATCTTCGGTTATTAGGGTATCAGGCAGCCACTGCAGCGATGCGGGTGGAGGTCTGATACCTTTTTTGTGTAGTGTCGTATAAGGTATCTGACATAGGTATCGGTAACCAATGTATCTGCGTTTATCTGATCGGCCGTAATAACAGATATCGTTGTTGACCGCTTCCTTTTATTTATAACGTTATTGTGTGTATGAAATATATGACTTTCCCGGGATGTCGTATATTTATCTTCTTTCATCTAAAGCCGGTTTTCTATGTTAGATCAGGATTTTTGCGCCTTTCTGGAATATCAGATCAGTAGTGCGTTGCAGCAGCTGCAGCAGGATGAGGGGAAGGGATACTGGTGTGACGGGGTTTTACCATTGCCCACGCAAGATTATTCTATACAGGCTGTCAACCGTACGCGGGAGATCATACTAAAGGCGTTTATCGGTAAAGACGGGCAGTCGGCGTATATATTGATCTTAAAACTGGGTAATAAGGCATTTAGCAGGTATTCAAGGAATCTGGATATCACTGCACATATGCCGGACGTCACGGATGCCGGTAGCTGGAATATTGATATGACAGAAAAGACAATGGAGATCCGGTTCAGGTAGTGGATGGAAAGGCATGGCGTAAAATAGTAGTTCGCCACATGAAAATTGTATACCGATGGGTATGGTAGCTAATACGTCGGGGAGGAAGGTAGCCCATATAGTAGCAGCTAAAGGCTATTGTCACTGCCCGGTTGTCATTTGCGCGGCACGGTTGACCCCGGCATGCCCGGTTTGTAAGGCGGTGCCTGCTACCGGTGAACCGGTTACTGTTTAACTGACGCAATGGACGGTGTCAGTTGTACGTTTATAAAGAACAATAGACAAAGCGGCCCGACGCCGCTCAGGTCGGGCTCCTATGCTGCGGTACAAGCGGTGATACCGTCAGTTGTATTACGATTTAATGTAATGACAGCAATCATGAATGATCATTCTGCTATTTATTCGTTTTAAAACCGTACCTTTACAGATCATTTGGCTCCTGCCTCGGCTTCTTCTGATTTAGTCTGGATAACTTCTTTTCTTCCTCAGTCTTCGCTTTTCCAGCTGCCGTATTGCTCACATTTTAAACATTGGTTATGGATAATTTTGTAGGCAGTTTAAGTAGGCAGGCAGCAGTGTATCAGTTATCTGGTCTATTATCTCCTTTGGAAACGGTATCGCCTGTTAAAGTCGTCACTGGCTTACGGCGGCGTTCAGAGATGTGAAGTGTCGTTATTGTGATACCCGATGAGATGGCATCAGCGTAGGCTGTAGAGAATGCTGACAACGTTTGTATAGCGTCATATATGATCGCAATTTAATATTGAATAAGTTAATACGTTCCGCATCGTTCGCGGTTGCAATATTGCAGTAGTACCTAAAACAGGAAAAACTATGAGTGAGTCTTTTTCAAAAAAAGAACAAAGAAATAAGAAAGCTAAAGCTAAGCAGGACAAAGCCCAGAAGATGGCAGACCGCAAGGCTAACAACAACAAGGGTAAGAGTTTGGAAGATATGCTGGCTTATGTAGATGAGAATGGTAATCTTAGTCCCGTACCGCCAAAAACGAGAAATACGGAGGACATTTCGTTAGAAGATATTAATATCGGAGCTACGCCAAGACCTGCCGAAGATCCTACCAGGACCGGATTTGTTTCCTTCTTTAATTTCTCCAAAGGGTTTGGATTTATTACAGATGACAAATCAAAGGAAAGTGTGTTCTTCCACATTAATCAGTTAGCACAACCCGTAAACGAAAAAGATAAGGTTTCTTTTTTAATGGAAAGAACTCCACGTGGATATAGCGCTGTTAATGTTACAAAGATTGATGCCAAAGGCAAATAAGATCTTTCAGCATAATCGTTATATCAGACAGTAGCAGGCACATGCTATTGAATTAAGCTATCGTTGGTGAGAATCATACTAGTGATTTCTCATCAACCATCTGCTTAATGTGCCAGATGCTCCCCCCTTTTATCTGCCCATTACTTTCTTTCTATGGGATAACCCCCAGAAATGCAGCTCGTCAAGGACTTTCTCCAGTGAAAGGCCATGAGGGGTGATCGTGTATTCTACCATAGGCGGAAAGGTATCATATACTTCTCTTTTAATCAGTTTATTGGCTTCCAGGCTTTTTAATTCCTTCGACAGTGTTTTGTCTGTAATGCCGTTGACCGCTTTAGAGATCTCCCCGAACCGTTTAGGTGCCCCTTCGGATAAGGCAAAGAGGATCAGTAGCTTCCATTTGCCTTCCAATGCTTCCAGTGCATCCCTGATAGACAGCATTGTTTTAGGACACCCACCTTTTGCTAACATATATAACGCTTTACTTTCCTGTGGGATAGCGCTATCCGGTTGGATAGTACTATCGATCGGATAGTAAAGCTAGGTAATTTCGGCGGCAATTACTTTAAAGCAATATGACAAACACAACATCTGTATCGAAAACACTGAACGTATTCCTGTGGATAGCACAATGGCTGTTAGCCATAACGTTGCTGTGGGCTGCTACGATGAAATTATCTAAGTCTGCCGGCGAACTGGCTGCTATGTGGCCCTGGACAGCTGCACATCCCGTATTGGTGAAGGTAACGGGTATCATAGACCTACTGGCCGCTTCAGGACTTGTACTGCCCCTACTCTTACGCATAAGGCCACAACTGACGCTGCTTGCCGCTTATGGCGTGATGGCACTGATGCTGTCAGCCTGTATCTTTCATATAATGAGGGGAGAGGCACCTGCTATCGGTTTTAATGTGGTAGTGGGCGCGATAGCAGCGTTTATTGCCTGGGGGCGGCGACGTTAGTGGCAGGAGTGGAGCAGTGGATACAGGGGCGCGCTGATCTCTCTGCTGTAGAGCGTCACGGGCTGCTGACAGGAGATGCAGGCGGGCCTTTATTTTAAGGGCCCGCCTACGTATTTAGCGTACTATATACATCAGATCCTCGAAGTCGTGTGCCCCCACGAATACAGGCACATTCGTCCAGGCGGCCTTGCCCTTTTGTGCCGTTACGGTCAGCTTCACCAGTTCATGTAAGCGCAGTACAACGAGATATTCATGTAATTCACATGCCTGCCGCAGGTTATTATCCCGGTAGCCTTCCGACTGCATATACTGCTGGTTAGCCTTCTGCAGGGCCTCAAAACCCGTGATCGTCGGACTTTCGGTTGACTCCCCGCTGAATTCGGTCAGCCATTCAAAATTGCCCGGACTATTCAGTGTATCATAGGCCAGCAGGTGAATAAACCAGCGTTCATATTGCGTAGAAAAACTGTTCATTTCAACATAGATGGCCTTTACATCCATCTCTTCCTCTGTTATCATGGTCTCATAGAAGCTGTTCAGAAATTTGGTCAGGCCCGGCTGCAGGTGCAACAGGTTCTTTCCGATGATTTGGTGGAAGTCCGTTTGCGGTAACTGACTGAGTGCAGCTTCTGTCTCTCTGATAGCGTCTTCTATCTTTCCGGCTTGTATGAGTTCCTGAATTTGTTCCATGATCTTATTGGTTAGGCTGCAAAGAAAGGTAATAATCTCATAAATACCGTGAAGACCCTAAAACAGTGCACGGGCAAAAGTTGTTGGATGACTTACAGTCAGCATCGCTGGGCGGAGCGTTTATTCTAAATGGCAAGCAACTAACGGCAACGGTAAAAAAGGCGCTCGTGCCAGGACTGTTTAAGGTGAAAGTCATGATCCCGGCGGCCGGTGATGCGCCTATAGTCGTCTGGACATTTGCATCATTATACCTTGTGCGCTAAAGCAATTGCAACCCCGATCAGCACGGCAATGATCATAAACGACAGACAGCCCAGCAAATAGGCAGCCAGCGAAAGCAGATAACTCCCCAGCTTTCTGCCATTAAAAAACTGTCCTATTGCCCACGCACTATACACGAACATAAGGGGGCCGGATACTTTGGTCAGGTTACTGCCGGTTAATCCTTCCGCAACGGCAAATACTGCTAGTAACAGCATGCTTGTCCCCATGACGAAACACAGCATGATCAGTACTTCAAAGAAGTTGTAGTCGCTTTTCCGGAAGAACAGCTTTAGCCATACCGCGATGCAGGCGCCCATAAGAATGTTGGCATATCCATAGTGTCCCTGTATCCAGTTCATGATCCCCGATACTGCTGGCTGTGCTGGTGCATCGGCACTCATATAATGATTTTCTGTATGAAAGTAGTGCGCAACGATCGTGTAGATGAGGGAGGTAATAATAATGAAGATCACCGGTTTAACCAGCCGGCTCCTGTCATCTGAGATAAACGACCTGATATTTTTCCCCGGCTGGGTCAACAGTGCCCTGATGGTATACAGAATGCCTTTTTCGAAGTGTAGTATATGCTGGATCTCATGGACAATATAATGCGCATCCACTCTTTTTAAGGTAACAGGCGTGCCACATTTACCGCAGTAACTATCACTGACAGTCTCCTGACAGTGTCTGCAAATCGTTGTATCGTCCACCAGGGGGTGCATTTTGCGCAGTTGTTCGGTGCCGGCGCTTGCTAGTTCCATAATACAATAGGTATTTTCATCAAAAGTGAAAACAAAAAATTTGCGAAACCCTACACTAGAGTGTAAATTTATATTCGAGTAAATGTATTAAATGAAGAATAGTTCCAGCTTACTGACAAGGAATAAGTTAGGGGCGGTCCAGGAGGCAGACCAGGATACGCAGCACTACCTGGAGGTGGTAAAGGCATTTGCCCGGCTTACCTACGAAAGCGTGTACGTGATCGATTATACCGATATGTCATTTGAGTATGTATCAGATAATCCATTGTTTTTGTGCGGGTATTCCTCCGAAGAAGTACTGCAGCTGGGATATGAATTCTACTTTCGCCACGTCCCTGAAAAGGACCTGGAGATGCTGTCGCGGATCAATGAAGCTGGCTTTGACTTTTATGCTAATATTCCTGTGGATGAAAGAAAACACTACAGTATCACCTATGATTTCCACCTGATAAACAAAGAGGGAAAACAGGTGCTGATTAACCATAAGCTGACGCCACTTTTCCTTACCGTGGATGGCAAAATGTGGAAGTCCATGTGTATCGTATCATTGTCTCCTCATCAGTCAGCCGGTAACGCGCGTATCTATAGACAGGGAGCAGGCGACCTGTGGGAGCTGAACCCGGGCACCAGAACGTGGCATAAAATGGAAAAGCCGGTGCTTACTGAAAGGGAGATAGAGGTATTACGTTTACACGCACAGGGACTCAATATTAACCAGATTGCCGAGCGGTTGTTTGTCGTTCCTGATACAATTAAATACTACCGGCGACGTATATTTGAACGGCTGCAGGTCACTAATATCGTAGAAGCGCTGTCTTACGCGGTTAACAGTAAACTCATTTAATCCCACGCTGTAGGCGCTTTACCAAATTTCTTCTTAAAAGAGTGAGAGAAATGGGACAGGCTCTCAAATCCCAGGTCAAGATAAATAGCCGACGGCTTTTTACGCTTGCTCTCTATCAGATGCCGGGCCTCCGTAAGCCTTCTTTCCAGTAGCCACTGCCGTGGAGCCATGTCGAATATTTTCTGGAAGTCGCGTTTAAACCCTGCAAGACTTCTGCCCGTAAGCTGCGCAAATTTCTCCACCGGGATATTATAGTGAAAGTTGCTGCGCATGAACTTTTCCAGATCTATTTTATAAGGCTCTGAAAAGTCAAACAGAAAGTCCCTGAGGGCAGGTATGTTGTTAAGAAGGATATATACCGCTTCTTTCACTTTAAGCATTCCCACATGGCGGGTTATTTTCTCATCCGGATGCCGGACATAGGGAAGTAAGGACTGGAAGAACGCATGCAGGAACTCATTGCCCGGAATATTGATACACGCAGGTCCCGTATATTTATGATGCACCTCTATCTGTTCCTCCAGCGCGATCTGCCTGAGTAATTCCTCCTGTAGCCGGATCACAATGGTCTGATAAATTCCCCCTTCCGCAGGAACTTTCGTGATTTCTCCCAGTTGATTTTTCTGTACCAGCAGCATTTCCCCCCGCTGAATAGAAATGTGCTGTGTGGCAGTCTCCAGGTGAAAAGTACCAGAGACCTGTAAGATCAGCGTGTTGTGCTCCATGAATGCTATTTTCTCCTTCCTCATGGACGAGTGATAGGAGAAGAAGAGCACGCCGGGAATTATTTCGGAACGATTGATCATAATGTAAAGATAGGAAAGAGAAGGGGCTTGTAAGCCCCCCTCATTATCGCTGAAGGTAGGTGCCTCCGAGTATCGCGTTTTGAGAAAAATGGGTGTTAAGCGTATGCATTTCATCAGGCGTAAATACTATCTCCATTGCCTGTATGTTTTCCGGCAGCCTTGATCTCCGGCTCATACTGACCAGTGGCATGATATGATCGCCCTGTGCATTTACCCAGGCAATCGCCAGTTGTGTCGGCGTAAGTCCTTTATCCTTTGCCATCTGCTTTAATACTTCCACTTTTTCCAGGTTCTTTACCAGGTTGTCCCCCTGAAAGCGGGAGAAGTGGTGGCGATAGTCATTTTCAGGAAGTGGGGCTTTTAAATCGCCGGTCAGTAAGCCTTCTGCGGTATTCGCAAATGCCACAACGCCTATTCCCAGTGCTTTGGCCGTGGGAAGCAGGTCACTTTCTATCTGGCGGTCGGCCAGCGAGTAGCCTATTTCCAGTGCTGCTACGGGATGAATACTATGAGCTTTACGCAGCTGGTCGGCAGTTATTTCCGAGACGCCGAGATGACGCACCTTTCCCTCTTTTATCAGATCGGCGACAGTGCCGATCACATCTTCAACAGGAACACTGTTATCCAGCCGGCAGGGTTGGTAGAGATCGATGGTATCCACTCCCAGTCGTACCAGGGAGTAATTAATGAAGTTTTTGATAGCGATAGGACGGAGGTCTAATCCGAGTACCTTGCCACCGTAAAAGATCGCACCAAACTTAACACTGATAAAAGCGTCATCCCTTCTGCCTTTGATCGCTTTACCCACCAGCATTTCATTGTGCCCGCTGCCATAAAAGTCGCCTGTATTCAGGAAATTGATGCCGCTGTCCAGCGCCATTTCTATTGTAGCAATACTCTCGTTCTCGTCGGTTGCGGCGCGTCCCCAGGTAGAGGACATACGCATACAGCCCAAACCCAGTTTAGACACGAGTGGCCCGTTATTGCCCAGGGCGATCTTTGTTATTGTTGTCATTGCCATTATTAATTGATTTGATGACACAAAGATCCACTTTTGATAGCGGTCCTATTTTCCTTAATGGCTCAAATTACTTGCCTGGACGGCTCACCCGTCTTTATCCGTTTGGTTATAATGGCTCCTGATCCGGCTTAGTGTTTCGCGGGTTAGTCCCAGGTAAGAGGCGACCACCATAACGAGATAACGGAACTGCATTTTTTCTAACGTGTTGATTAGGGCGCCATAAACATAACAAGTATTTGAGTCTTTTTATGTTTATTGTCCGGCGGCTGAAAATCAGTATACGAAGGATGCCGTTTCGTTATAAAGAGATATTCAACAGGGAACCCATCGCCAGCCTATTGTATAACCTGAATAATTCCTTAACTTATGCCTCTAACAATAAAACCTATATTTTCCTATGACCACCAGGAAGCCCACAGAAATGAGCAATGACGAATTGCTGAAGAACGAAAAAACAGCCAAAATAGGGTTCACACTGTCACTCGTCGCGGTGTTATTGATGCTGGCAACTGGCATATACCTCACGCTGACAGATAAGAAGTTCAGTACTATGATCGCTATTGGCACCTCATTAAGTGTCATTGCAATAGTAAACGGTAAGAACTTAAAAGCTTTACAACAGGAGAAAAAAATCAGAAATTTATAACCCTGCTCACTGAGGCAATACCGGCCTCACCACATGGAGCGGTTGTGCTGAAATAGCATGGAGAAAAGCAACCAGTGCGCTTTTCTCCTCAGCTGTCAGCTGTAGGTGTCACATTTATCAGCTTGCTTTGATAAGCCACAAATTTAAATTACCTTTCGATATATATTTCCCGTTCCGATAATGCAGCCTGATAACTATACCAACCAAGAATTGCTGGGCCTTCTCAGGGCCGGTGAGCATAGGGCATTCAACGAGATCTACCATCGTTATTGGGATAAACTCTTCTATATTGCTGCCAAAAAGCTGGAGGAATACGGAGAAGCGGAAAGTATTGTACAAGACGTATTCGTAGATCTCTGGCGCCGCCGTGAGGAACTGGATATATATGAGACGCTGGAAGGTTACCTCGTAGTGGCGGTCAAATACCGCATCATTAACTACCTCGCCAGACAGGACCGTATCAGAACGTATGAGCAATACCTTATCAGCCAGTTAAATACAACACACTCCGGTACAGAAGAATGGATCAGCTTTGAAGAACTGCGCCGGTGGTTGATGAAGATGGTCTCGGGGCTCCCTGAGAAATGCCGTATGGCTTACCAGTTACGTGAGGAAGGGTATACGCAAAAAGAAATAGCGCGACAGATGCAGATTTCTGAAAAGACCGTAGAAACCCATATCAGCCGCGCTTTAAAAACTATCCGGGCCAGTATCAGTCAGCTTTTTTCTTCCCTGTTATCACTTCTTCTCTAATAGCTGAAAGCATGGAAGACAAACAACACGTTTGCCTTCCATACATGCTCATCTGCTGACACGCATATTTGAAATACACTGTGCCTGCTATAGTTACCTCGCCTACAGAACAGCCGGTCTTATGGTAAAAGACAGCTGACATGGTGCAACCGGTACCAGGTACTGTGGCAACTGAATAGGACCACAACTTCCATTACCCACACCCATCTGCGATGCATCCAGTGTGAGCACTGTTTCTTTCCGTGGTTTTAACTCATAGCGATGTGCAGCCTTGCCGAGGTCCTGGTCCGTTAAGTGCAGCGCGCTGAAGCTCATAGTGTCATGACTGACAATCTCAATCCCCCGTTTTGCGCCTGAAAGACGTAACCAGCGAACATCTTCCCGGTTACCCATTCCCTGTGGCTTATCATACAGCTCCTCCATGTCTTTCACCGCACGACTGAACCGGCCCACAAATGCCGATTCTTTACGGTCGATGTAGTTTTCATGTGGTCCGCGGCCGTACCAGTCTACCTGTTCCAGCCCTTCATCCAGTATCAGGCGTACCCCGAGGCGGTTGATGAACTGCGTGGTTTTATCGGGAGTGAGTGTGGCGTCTACTTTTATTTCACCAGTACCATAGATGATGTAGTCCAACCGGGCACTGACGCCGAAGCCGCTTTTGGTATGCACGCGAATAGCCGTTTTTATCTGGACTGCCGTCTGGTTAGGGATCACCTCCATCTTATTCAATGTATATTCCGGTTGATCATAACCCAGGGAACGGGTATCGTAGGGCTGTCCCCAGTCTCCCGTGTGGTCGTTGTCCAGCATGGCCCGGTAAAGGTTAACAGCAATGCCGTTGTCTATACCTGAGATGTATTGCTGCTGTCCATATGTCAATCCGGACAGACGGCCTGTTTGCTTATCGAACTGCACCAGCATGTCTTTTCCGGTAATGACCACATGGCTATCTGTCTGCTGTACCACAACTGGTCGCTGCGCATAATTATCCGCCACCAGCGGTTTGGCCGGTTGCTTTACCAGGAGTTGTTCTGCTGCTACGACATGCCCCTTTTTCGCCCACAACTGATCCTGTGACAAAGCCACTTCCATGTTCAGGAAGTACTCTCCAGCTGGCGATAAAGCTGACAGGTTACAGGGAACGGTCAGCACGGTATCCGCTCCTGGTTGCAGGGAGAGATACGGTAGTTCGCCCTGCTGTACGGCTTTACCATTTTCCAGTAAGGTCCATTTGATCCGGAAGTCAGAGAGGTGTAGGAATCCATACCGGTTACTGATCTTTACCAGTCCTTTTTGCAAACCGGCATCGGCAAACTTCACATACTGATAGACCTTTGCTACTTCCAGGAGTGCAGGCTTCACCTGACGATCAGATGTCACCAACCCTTTTATACTGAACGTACCATCATTCGGCTTATCTCCCAGATCTCCGCCGTAGGCGAAATAGGTTTTGCTGGTATCTCCCGGCACTTTTGCCTGGATACCCTGATCTACCCATTCCCATATGCAGCCACCGATCAGTCTTTTATGGCTTTCTATCGCATCCCAGTATTCTTTGAGGTTGCCTACCGAGTTGCCCATCGCATGCGCATATTCGCACATAAAATAAGGCTTCTCTGAGGGTGCTTTACCGCGTTCAATAATATAGTCAACGCTGGGGTACATATTGGACTCTATATCGCCTACCTGGTTCATTCCTTCATAGTGGATAGGACGTGACAGATCCAGCTTTCTCACCGCTTCCCTTGCCGCAACGAAGTTCGGTCCGGCACCGGCCTCATTGCCCAGTGACCAGATGATGACAGCCGCATGGTTCTTATCACGTTCTACCAGTCTTACAGTACGGTCAAGAATGGCCGGCTGCCAGGAAGGGTAGCTCGCTATCTTCTGGTGACCATGTGTTTCATGATTCGCCTCATCAATAATATACAGGCCATAATAGTCGCACAACTCCAGCCACACCGGATCATCCGGGTAATGACAGGAGCGTACGGTGTTAATATTATGCTGCTTCATCAGGAGGATGTCCTGTACCATACTTTCGACTGTCACCGCCTTCCCCAGTACCGGATGTATCTCATGCCTGTTAACACCTTTCAGCAGTACTGGTGTACCATTCACCAGCAAACGGCTGTCGCTGATCTTCACATCCCTGATACCAAATTTAGACGTCAGTACTTCTGTTACCTGTCCGGACGCATCCTTCAGGGTAAGGAGAACCGTATAAAGTGCCGGTGTTTCGGCAGACCATAATAACGGATGATCTACATCGCAGGATAGATGGCAGGTGGCTGCCGGCCCTTTAGCCGGTGCTGTGATATTGACAGGTGCTATCTTTCCGGCAGACTTGCCGTCCTTATCCAGTATTACTGCCTCCAGCGTCGCACTTGTGCCCTTGCCATTGTTCTGCAGCTTTGCTTCAATGGAAAAATGTGCGGACGTATGATCCGTATTTAACGCCGAACGCATGAAGTAGTCACGGATATGCAGTTTCGGCACAGCAAAGAGGTATACTCTTCTGTGAATACCACTGAAACGTGTCATATCCTGGTCTTCCAGGTAACTCCCATCACTGTATTTATATACCTGTACTGCAATGGTGTTCTTTCCCGGTTTCACATATGCACCTATGTTAAACTCAGCGGGACTGAAGCTGTTTTCAGAATAGCCTACCTGCTTCCCGTTTACCCAGACATACATGGCGCTGATCACTCCATCGAAATGCAGGAAGATATCCCTGCCTTTCCAGCCGGCTGGTATGATGAATTCCCTGCGGTAGGAGCCAACAGGATTCGGCTCCCTGGCAGCGGTCCAGTCACCTGGTACTGTGCCCATTACTCTGGGTGGATCATTCCTGAACGGATACGTGATATTCGTATAGATCGGCGTACCATATCCCTGCATTTCCATATTAGAGGGTACCGGTATTGTCTTCCAGTCACTGTCATCATATCCGGTACGGTAGAAGTCTTTGGGTCTGTCGGCGGGTTGTTTTACCCAGTTGAATTTCCATTGACCATTTAATGACTGGTAATAAGGAGAGATATTGCCGGAATCACTGAAAGGCGTCGCTTCCGTTGCTGCTTTTACTGATGGAAAGGGAATATAGGTAACGTGGGCCGGCTCTTTATGAACGGCAAACACGCGCTCATCTTCCCAGTAGTCTCCTTTTTGCGCTGCAGGCGTCGTGATCTTCGCTTTTACAGGAAGGATCCGCCAGTATTGAGAAGGATCTGTACTATCCGCTGGTGCCTGGAATAATCGTGCCTTACGCGTACAGAGACGCTGTCCGCTGGCGACGCTGGTAATGGTGAACGTTCCGTTTGGTTCCTGGTGGATCAGCCATTGCTGGTTGCGGTTATCAGGTTCATGGTCCCACAACAGTACGGGGTTCCCATTTTTGCCTGCCCTGTTGCCATTGTCGATACTTTTCTGGCCGAGCGCCATATTGACCATCCATGCGCCATTCTCCAGTCGCTGTAATGTCCATGCCTGTGTAGCTGCTTTCTTTACTGCCGGAGCCAGTTCCACAGGCGCATTATTCTGACGGTTCTCCTTAACATCGGCCACCTGTTCCTGCTGGCCGACTAACTGATAATATTTCTTTTGATCGAATTGTGCTGATGACTGTAAATACATCAGTACAAAGCCTGCCGTCACTGCGCGGACCTTCCATGTAAATAGCATTGGTTTCATATATCTCTAAATCTATAATGTCCTAAAAAGCGCCCAGTTCAGCAAGGTGTGTATACGGTACATTACCAAAGTTGCTTAATATGGTTATTTTAAAATAACGTCCTTCGGGGAACGTTGTTACAAAAAAACGTTGTACTGCGTTCACATTTTGCAACGTAAATGTTCCTGCATCTGTCCAGGTAGTGCTATCATCACTTACCTCCAGCTTTACCTGGTTGGGTTTACCACTGTTGGTACTCTGTCTGCCAGTCATCACCAGACCATGAATGGTTTTCTTTTCTCCCATATCAATGGTCATCCAATGTGGGGGCGGTGCAAAGCCTCCATCCCACTTCGTGTGCCAGAATGTAGCGGTGTTTCCGTCTATTGTGTGCATGCCCAGTCCACCGTTAGCTCCTTCTGCCGGTTCTTCAGATGAGATGCCGGCGACTGACCATTGCGTACGGTCATAATCGGTAAAATCAGTAAAGTCGAGAGATGCGCGTATAATGTAGTAAGCCGTCTGTAAGGCCGTGTTCAGCTTCACGTTATTACTCACCTGTTTAATAGAGACAGCCAGCAGATAATCTTTGAACAGTACCATCCCTTTCGTGGGATTGATGCTGATCGCCAGGGGCGCTGTTGACATTTCTCCTGATGGGATAACGCTGCTCAGTGTTTCCAGCTGATAGCAGCTTTCTGGTAACACCGCATAATTGGTTCCATACTGTGTATTATAGGTGGCCACTTTAGCTACGTCATTGATGAATTCAACGCTGATCGGTTGTGCAGGTTTCTGGAACCCGCCATAGCTCGCGCCATACGTGATCTTGTAGGTAGTATCCGCCATACGGAGTACCGGTGTGTTCATGTTCCTGGCCGCCGCTGCCATGTATACCTGACTCGAAGCGGCAACCTGATCTTCCTTTGGAATTTCGATCTTCTCACAGCCGGTTATGAAAAGTAGTAACACCGGTAACAGGAGAGAAGCTGTTATATATCTGAATGTCATGTTTTATCGTGATTGTAGTGATGAATGTTTTTACCAACCCGGATTCTGTACGAGTTTAAGACCGCGGTCCATTTCATACTGTGATAGCGGGAACCAGTAATAAGCGTCTTTCCACGCGCGTGTATCGGCTATCACCCGCTGATAGAATTCCGTACCATCTTTATTTACGTTCATACCATGGAGGTCTGTCATGATGGATTTTACGATCTTCCATCTCCTCACGTCAAACCAGCGATGACATTCGAACGCCAGTTCAATACGTCGCTCAGCCCGGATCATTTCAATCAGTTCCGCGCCATGCAAGGTCGGCATCTCACCACTGCCATATTCGATAATACCCGCTCTCTTGCGGATCAGGTTAAGGTATTTCAGTGCTTCTGCATCATTGCCGCCATATTCAGCCAATGCTTCTGCATAGTTGAGATAGATCTCACCCAGACGTATCAGCACATAGGGACGACTGTTACTAATGCCTGCCAGCCTGTTGGTCTCGGGAGACACATTTTTCGCCACCAGGTAACCGGTGTGGGAATAATCTTCGCCTCCGTTTTTCTTCCCGTCCTTACCGGAATAGGTCATGTCAACGGTGATAGAATCCTGTGTAATGGCACCACCTTTATATTTCGCACCATTGTACAGGATGGATGCATAGAAGCGTGGCTCCCGGTTCAGGTACATATTATGCACGCCATTGGTAAAGCCTGTTTCCGTGTAGAGCGGTGATTTTGAAATGGGCAGTCCATCTTTCATGAAATAGGCGTCCACCATTTCCTGCACAGGAGAGATGCCATTCCATCCGCCGGCGGAGCGTAGCGAACAGTTGTAATCCCAGTTCCACAGGTCATTATCTTTACGCACGAAAATACATTCGTCATTCCATGGCATTAAATGAATACCCCGGTAAGACTTCACCGGGTCGCCGGAAGGGTCTTCATACAATCTATACAGGTTAAGGTCAATGACTGCTTTTGCCGCATCTGCCGCTTTTTTCCAGCGCTCCCGGTCAGGCGCCTGAGAGATGAAAGGCTTTCCCGCTGTATTCACAAATGATGCAAATGCGGTGTTCCCGTTATATTCCGGACTTGCGGCATACAACAGGAGTCTGGACTTGATCGCCAGTGCTGCTCCTTTGGTCGCCCTGCCATAATCGCGGTCGCTGGCTGGTACCAGGGGTAATGCAGTTGCTGCCTTATCCAGTTCTGCTGCGATGTAGTCGACACATTCATCGAAGGTATTGCGTGGCAGCATCATATCTGCTGATGGGGCATCTGCCGGGAGCTCATTATCTCCCAGCAGTACTGCCGGCCCATACTGACGTATGATCATGAAATAGAACCACGCACGCAGGAAGCGCGCTTCTCCTTTATACTGGTCGATCAGCTTTTGACCATCCAGCGCCAGTATTTCTTTATTCCCATCAATATGATTAATAAAATACGTAGCCGAACGTATGCCATTGTAGTAAGACTGCCACGTGTAGAATGGCGCTGTACCCGGACTGAAGTTGCCGATATTCACCTGGTAGATAGTCCATTTAGCCCAGGCCACATTGATCTCATCACAGTTGCCCGTCCACGGATTCCCGTTCCATTGGTCACTTTCATCGCGGACGTAGTTGTAGATATTCGCCAGGTATTCTTCAGAAGGTCTTTTCTTCTGAAATACTTCTTCGATGGTTTGTCTGTCATTGGGGACCTGGTCCAGAAATTTAGAGCAGGACGATACAAGTATTAACAGCAAACAGATGCTTATATATTGAAAGGTGGTATTTTTTTTCATGTCTTGAAGGGTTTGTTGTTAGAACCGGCAGTCGATGCCAAAGCTGTATGTTTTCAGCAAAGGATACTGCGCGCCTTTACCATCTCCGAGCTCCACGTCCCACAGCTTGAAACTGCTGAAGGTAGCGGCATTATAGCCTACTGCATAGACCCTGAAGTTGCTGATGCCATGATTGTTCAGCCAGCGTTTGTTTTGTAGCGTATAGCTAACTTCCACATTCTGTAAGCGCAGAAATGCCCCATTTTTGATCCACCAGGTGCTGTTGGAATAGTTGGAGTTTGAGGTGGAAGGGTAGGTGAGCCGCGGGTACCATGGGTGTCGGTTATCACCATCCGGTGTCCAGCGATCGGTGATGTTACTGTAGAGATTCCCTCTGGAGCCTTCTTTCTGAAATGGTTGTAACCCCTCACCATTAAGTGATATATCTACATTGCTGATACCTTTGATCCAGGTGCCAACACTGAACCCCTTATAGGTGAAAGATGGGCCGAAGCCATAGACGATCTCAGGAATAGAACCATAACCAATAGGTCCCTGGTCATAGTTGTCAATACGACCATCGCCGTTGAGGTCCTGGTACCTGATATCACCGGGCTGTATATCGCCTGTCTGAACCGGGCTGTTGGCAATTTCCTCTCTGGACTGGAACAGTCCTAAAGCCGTTAATCCGAAACGTTGTCCCAGTTTGCGTCCTATCACCTGCTGCCAGGAGTACGGCCAGCGTGCATTAGCATCTTCCTTCACAATAGCACGGTTCCATACGAAGTTGCCACGGAATTCGAAGTACAGGTCTTTGGTCAGTTGTTTATTGAATGTAATGGTCGCGTCTACCCCCTTGTTCTTTACCGCACCGAGGTTACCATAGGGTGCCCGCTGAATGCCTGAATAGTTAGGCAGGTCGCCACGTTGACGGAATATGCCGTCCCGGTTTTCCATGAAGAGATCGGCAGTGACGGATAATGCCTCCTTCAATGTACGCAGTTCTACGCCCACGTTGGTCTTCTTTGCACGTTCCCAGGTTACATCGACAGCATAGTCGCCCACATCGAGCCCGCCGTAATTGTTGTTGGTATTCTTACCAAAGGAGTATCCTGTCGTAGTCGCCACGGTTGAAATGTACGCAAAACGACGACCGCCAATGCTGCTGTTACCCACGATGCCATAGGAACCACGGAACTTCAGGAACTGTATGGTCTGTTTGATGGGCTGAAAGAAACGTTCATTGGAGGCTACCCATCCTACACCATAAGAAGGGAAGAAACCAAAGCGGGCGTTCTTACTGAATGTCTCAGAGCCATTATAACCGAGGTTCAGTTCCAGTAGATAGCGCTCATCATATCCATAGGTTGCTCTTGCAGCAACGCCCTGGTAGCGGTAGGGAATGGCATCAATGAAGTTGCCGGCAAATGCGTCGGTACGATCGCTCTGGTTGTATAATAACATGCCGGTCACATCGTGTTTGCCGAAGGAGCTGTTATAGTTAATTGCCGCTTCAGAATAGAACTGGCGGCTGCCGTTGTTGTTCCTGGTGTAGCCGAGGTAGCTGGAGCCAACGCGGGTTTGCTCGAATACCAGGTTTCCGGCAGCATCGCGGTTGGTCGCAAACCACGTATCCACTGTTTTAGTGCGGGAGATCTGGTGATAGTTGTAGTTGTCAAAAGAGAACATGCCGTACATGGACAGGCCTTTCAGCAGCGGACTTAAATCCTGTGTGATGCGTGCGTTTGACCACAGCTGGCTGTTTGTATTGTTGACATAACCGCTTTGCGTGAGCATGTCGTAGGGATTCGCTTCTTCACCGCGTACCTGAGGAATGAGACCATTGGAATATTTGACGGGGATGATGGTCGGCGGCATGATATAGGCAGCATTCCAGATATCGCCGGTCCCTTTGCCGGGATAGTTGCCGTCGGAGATCCAGCCGGAGGCGCCAAAATCTACTTTTGTATTTTTAAATACCTGTAAGGTGAGGTTACTGGTAAAGTTGTAGCGGGTAAATCTGATGGCCGAATTATACTGTGCCAGTTCATCTGTTTTATATAAACCGGTTTCGTTGTAATAGCCTGCAGACAGATAATAGGTAGCTCTTTCTGATCCACCGCTGGCATTCAGGTTGACCCTTCTGTTATACCCGTATTTGTTAAACATTTCCTTCATCCAGTTGACGTTCGGATAAAGATCCGGATCACTGCCGTCGGCAGTCTTCTGTATTTTCTCTTCCGAATAGAGCGGAGTGGCACGTGGGTTGGTATTGGCATAGGCTTCATTTGCCATGCGGAGGTAAGTGACACCATCTGCGAACTGCGGTGTTTTCGTGAACTGGGTGATACCCTGGTTCAACTGCACATTGACCTGCGGTTTGCCCTGTTTACCTTTTTTAGTTTCGATCAGGATAACGCCGTTGGCGCCACGCACGCCATATACCGCCGTAGCGGAAGCATCTTTCAGAATGGTAAAGCTGGCAATGTCTTCCGGGTCGATATTATTGAACGTCCTTTCCACGCCATCTACGAGTACCAGTGGACTGCTGTTGGTAAAAGTAGAGATACCCCGGATGTATATCTGCGAACCATCGTAGCCTGGTTCTCCGCTACGTTGTACACCAATGACACCTGCTACACGGCCGGCGATGGCATTGGTCAGGTTGGCCGATGGGATCTTCAGGTCTTCCGCTTTAATGGAAGACTGTGCGCCGATCAGGCTGATCCTCTTCTGGCGCCCATATCCGACCACGACGATATCTTTCACACTACCACTTTTTGCTTCCAGTACGATGTTAATGGTCAGCTGGTCGCGGATAGCGATGGTTTGCTGGGAGTAGCCGATATACGAGAACTGTACAGAGTCGCCAACGTTGGCCCCGATACTGTATCGTCCCTGGTCATTGGTGGGCACGACCTTCCCGCTTCTTTTGTTCAGGACCGTGGCGCCGGGTAGTATTAAGCCTGCGGCATCTACTACACGACCGCTGATAGTCAGTCTGGGCGTATCGGCGACAGGCGGCAGCGACGCGTGACTGACAGCGCGGAGTCTGATAAATACGTTCCCCCCTTCCAGCGAATAGCTGACAGGCTGATCCCGGGTGAGCAGGTCCAGGACCTCTGTTAAACTGGCACCGTTCACCTGTATAGTAACAGGCGAGGTATGCTTCATAAGCACTTCTTTATAGAAGATAGAAATGCCTGTCTGTCGTGTCAGCTCAGGAAATATTTCCTGGAGGCTTTTGTTGCGGACAGAGAGTGAGACCTTTTGCGAATAGCCTACCGCATTGACGTGCAGGAAAGTCACAAGGAGTAAAAAAGCCGTTAACTTCATTATCAGCCATATTTTGGTTGATGACTTCATTCCATACGAAGCCCGTGCATTACTTTGAAAATGCATAAATTTGCAATGTTTGGTGGTTCTAAATCAGATTTCACCCGCTTTGCGGATGGAACCCAGTTACATGATTTTGGCTTTCCAGACATTTGAACGGGGGTGTTCCCAGCACCTCCGTTTCTGCTGGTAATTGTTTACGTGGTCAGTTACGATACATACATGTCCTGCATGTGGATTTTTGTTTTATAATCAGATACTTATTAAGGCAAAATGGTCACCTGTCGTCCTTCGGTTTTAAAATGCAGTGAGCTGGCTGTTGACAGTAGTTTTAATACATCCGATAACTTTGCATTTCTGCTGATACTTCCCCCATATAGTTCGTTGCTATTTCCTGCCAGATTGATAAATTCAATATCGTACCATCGGGAGATCTCCCTGAGGACTCCTTCAAAGTCTGCGTCGTTGAAAATGAAAAGGCCATTTTTCCAGGCCAGCGTTTTGTCTATGTTACCTGTTTTCACAGCGAGTGTCCCTGTATTCAGATCAGCAACCGCCTGTTGCTGAGGTTTTAGTTGTTTTATTGCAAGGCCGTTGATCACCTGTACGCTGCCGGTGACAAGTGTGGTGTTAATATGCTTTTCATCAGGATAGGCCATAATATCGAAACTGGTGCCCAGTACCTTGATATGTAATCCGCCCGCTTTCACATGAAAGGGCTGATTGGCCATCTGTGCCACTTCGAAATATGCCTGGCCGACCAGTTCCACCGTTCTTTCGTTTTTGTCAAACGCAGTGGGGTAGGTCAGTTTACTGGCAGCGTTCAGCCATACACGGGTGCCATCCGGTAACGTGATGGTGAATTTTCCGCCCCGTGGGGTAGCAAGTGTATTGATCTGCACAGTGGCGGAGGTGGTATGCTGATAGGAGAGCATGCCACTGTCTTCTTTAATGGCCTGATCGAGCCGCGCGCCGGTTGCCATATCATCCAGTATGACCTGGTCGCCATTCCCGAGCGTAAGTACGGCCTTGTTGCCGGCAGGCAGCGGGTCCGTTACAGCGATGCTGGTCTTTTTATCAACAATGGCGGAGGGAGTGAATAGCTGATATGCGATCATTGCGACCAATAAGACCGCTGCGGCGGCTGAAGTAATGATCAGGCGTCTTTGTGTCCTATTGGGTCTGATCCTGTCGGAAATGGCCTTTTTAATGCGTTTTTCGTGGATCTCCCGGCTGGCGGCAAAATCAGCGGGAATATCCAGCGTCTCACCATCGTCGTGGTTCAGCCACCGGGTCAGTTCTTCCTCCTCTTTTGGGGAGATCGTACCTTCCATTAGCTTACGGGAGAGTTCCCGGATACGTATGTTAGCATGTTCGTTGGCCATGTCAGAGATGTCTTTGCTTATAACAAGGTCAAACGAAAAGGCATGCACCCTGAACGGGGAGCAAAATATTTTTGTAGGAAGAGGGAGGGCATAGATTAACCAGTCGTGCTTCATAGGGCATACGAAGGCATTACCCCTGGCGTTCCAATGGTTTTATAAATTCCTGCATTTATTAATGCGAGCGAAGAGCGGCGTTACGGCCGACCGTAATACTGCCTCACCCCGGATGATAGGGTCCTGTATGCGGCGGAGTCTTCTGTTACAGCAATAGTAATTCTCTGACTGATCTGTTACCCGGCAGATCAGCCACTACCACAATGATCTTTCCGCCTGCAGGCAGCGTGGTTGGGTGATAGCGCCAGTCTATCCCGTTACGGCCTAAGACAGCGGGTCCGCTTTCCTTGATGACACCGTCAGCATCAACTACCTGCACCTGCACTTCCGCTACGCGAAATTCATCCTGCGTTGTCACAACCACTTCAGTTCCTTCCAGCCGGAGTTGCTGCACTTCCAGAGAGCGATACGCATCTTTTACCGCCATATTATAGGCATTCTGTCCCGGACCTGCGAGTGAAGCATAATAGGCCTTTATCGCAGGATCATTCATCATGTCCCTGGCCAGATCGGCCGCGACACGCATTTTGTGCCTGGCTTCCAGCTGTTTCTGTGTTGGTTTTCTGTTAGAAGGGCGGCGTTTCTTTGCCATGATGATCTGCCCGTTCCGTTCGTAAATAGTGAGTTGTTTTCCAATCGTGCCCCGCACGAGTTGCAGGAGGATATTATCCTTAACAATGGCCATAAATGTCAGTTTTGAGGTTTATAGGTACAAAGCTATTTGTATCCTTCTGAAAAGCATGTGGTATTCATATAAAATAAGTACTAATACTGCATATAAAGGGTACTTATATATCCTGTTGATATTGAAGTGCCCTTTATATGATATTCCGGTGACCGGAAAATAAGCAGACCAGATAGTATACAGCAGATAGTTGCACAGGTATCTTACGCTATATCACCTGATCGTAGGCACAAGGTAAAGTGTGACCGGCCCCGGCGACTGCGTGTAGGTTACAGCCATGTCTGCTTACCTTTTCAGCGATATTCTGTCGCCTTTTACGATAACCCTTTTGTTAACTTAAAACTATCCCTCATGAGCAAACATGTCTACCTGGTTGTTATTGCCTGGTTTATTGGTGTGAGCATTACCCACGGACAAAATGCGGATCAGCAGTACTATAATGCGTTCGCATTGCAATTCCACTACAAAGCAGCAAGTTTCGTCGTAGACACGCCATTCTCTGCTTCTGCTCCGCAGGCATTTTTGTTATGGAGCGCTAATGTTTACCAGGATTCCACGAAAAGTTCTTTATCACTCGACCAGTTTGATGCCAGCGGTAATTTCATTTCCGAGCATGTGGTGCCGCAACCAGGCAAAGGGCTGCCGTCGCTGTTGCCCAAGAAGATCTTCCGGATGAAGAACGGTCAGGGTTACTATCTGTTAGGTTATGTGATCCAGTCCACTAACCTGGTCAATGGCATCCCTGTGTATTCGACGCCGGTAATCGTTCGTCTGAATCCGCTACTGAACCCTGTCTGGGTACAGAAGCTGCATTTCAGCTCAGTGAGCACTGCCAACGCGAATGCGCTCATTGAGTACAATGATCTGATCGAGGCAGTGAATGGGGATGTGATCATTGCAGGGCGTTACAGTCCCGTGCCAGCCGGTCAGCAGATCAATGTGCTGGCGACGCGTCTCACCAATGGTGGTACCATCGTATGGAACTACCAGTACTCGACTAACTTCACCTGTAACGCAAATGCGTTGTCGCTGACAGAGGCGACTGATAACAACATTATCCTGACAGGTTATGTAGAGCTGTGTACCAATGGATTTGGTGGTCCCCGTCAGGCACTTTTCCTCCGTCTTCAGCCTGGCGGTGTGCCGGTTACCGGTTTCGCCTATATTGGCGCTACTACGGAATCGGCAGGTACCAAGATCGTGAAGCGTACCAGCATTGCGGGTAATGATGCCTTCTTTATATCCGGTTTTACGGATGTTACAGCAGCTACAGGTGCGGTGAACAGGCAGGTACTGATACTGGACGTCAGGGAAACGGGCGCCATCATAGGGGCTTTCCATGTAGGCGATGCCGGTACAGAGGAGTCTAATGATCTTGTTATCCGCGATCTGGGTAATCAGAACTATCTGCTTTACCTGACAGGGTTCACCACCAGTTACTACACTGCTGTGAGTAAAGAGGTGTTCTTCCTGCAACTGCGCTATCTGCCTGGTACGCTCGGGCTTGTGGAGTTCAGTACTTTTCCGCAAACGGCCAGCTATACGGAGCGGTATGGTGTGGAAATAAAAGCTGCCGGCAAAGACAGGTTTGCGATATTGGCCAACGCCAACTACATCATTAGTAGCGCCAGCAATACCAGTACATTCACCAATGTACTTATCCGTGATCTATCCACCACTAACCAGCAGTGTATAAAAATACACCAGCCACCGGTAAGTAGCCTGAACCTGAGTCCTAAACAGCTCACGGTATCACCGGTCGCACTTTCATTTAAACCGTATGCAGAGAAGTATACACTATTCCAGAAGGTATATCCGAAGGCACTCTGTGGTCAATTTAAGGTAAATGCATATGATGCACTCAGCAGTGGTGTGATAGAACAGCGGGTGGCTGCACCTGGTGTCCTGCCAAACAAGCTGGCGCCGGTGACCAGACAGGAGACAGTGAGTGTCTATCCGAATCCGGCCAGCAACTACGTATTTATCCAATACAGCAAGCCTATCACCGGTAAGGTGCAGGCGCGCGTATTTGGTGCAGATATGCGTTTGCTGAAAACGGTAGAGATCAGTGACAACAGCAGGAAGACATTGTCACTGGATGGCCTGCCAGCCGGTTTGTATTTTATACAGGTTGGTAATGACAGTAATAAAGAGATCTTTAAAATAATGAAGAACTAAAGACCTCTTGGTCATCGTCAGGAGCGTATCTCCTTACAAAGTAAGAACGTGCTGGTGTCGGCTGCCAGCACGTTCTTCTTATTATACGGTAATACCTTTATATACCAGTTTCGTGAAGAAGTCTGGTCCGATAACGAAATTACCCCACTGTGCATCGAAGTCACGCGTTGGTTTAGCCGCTACTACTTCTTTCATTGACATACCACTTTTCTTCAGCTTGATCACTTTTTCATTGATCGCCACCAGCATGTCCCTGTATGCGGTGAGTTGTTTTTTATCGCCTACCGGTCCATGCCCGGGAACGATCAATGTTTTGTCGGTAGTGACGCTGATATTATGATTGGCTGCTTTGATCATGCCCGCAATACTTCCGCCGGTGTTATAGTCTATAAAAGGATAGTAGCCGTTCCACCAGGTGTCGGCCACATGTAACACATCTGCATCAGGGAAATATACCGAAATATCCGAGTCAGTATGTGCAGGTGCATAGTGCCATAACCGGATGGTTTCTCCATCGAATTTCAGCGTATGTTCTTTTTCGAATACAGTAGTGGGAAGAGCGCCGGCAGGGGCAGGAGGGAAGGTGTAATTCCAGTCATCTACCCGGACGGTTTGCGAGAGCCGCTTGCGCGTGTTGGTATGTGCAATGATCTTAGCGCCTTCCTGGTGTACCCACTCGTTGCCACTGGCATGATCAAAATGCCAGTGAGTGTTGATCAGGTATTGTAAAGGGGCCTGGTTAATAGCGTTGATCTGTGCTTTCATTTTATCTTTTGACACATCTATTCCTGCATCTACCAGCAGATTGCCTTCCTTGCCGGCAGCCAGGATAATATTGCCCCCCGAGCCATCTAGTAAGGTGAGGTTACCACGCAGTTTGGTAGCTACAACAGGCGACTTTTTAGCTTCGCCGATGATCATTGTCACCGGGCTTTCAGACTGTGCGAATACCGATTTCGGGGACAGCATGAAGGCGCCGGCCAGCACGCCCACGGAGGAAAGGAAATTCCTGCGGTCTATAAAATGTTGTTGTGTTTTCATGTCAAAGTATTAATGTTCAATGAATGGATTATATCAATTAAGGCTGCTGTATATACCAGCAGCTACGCAGGCAGGGGCATGTATGCACCTTCCGCAGGTTGCTTTATGGAAACCGGGGCATGTCTCTTTTTTAGGTTCTGGTAAAAGAGGAATCTTGTCGTAAGGAGAAATTCAATTAGAATGCCAGAGCTACAACATGATGATTATTAATTTATTATGAGAAATGTTCCCTGGAAGTCGACAGCGATATTTCGCTAAATAGCTGATTGAAGACACCAATAATAGCGACATGTAAATAGAGGTATATCAGCATGCGGAGACTGGTACTTTATCTGATAGTCAATAGGGGGCAGGATTAGGTTAGTACAATACTTCCCTTTAGGAAACTACTATACTTTGTATAGTGATTTATAGTTAGCTTTGTCTATTATTTAATAAACAATGTTCTGGCTTCATAGGTGTCATTACCCTATGAACTCATTAACACGCCGGTGTTCAGCTATAATATTCCCGGGGGAATATGAACTGGAGGAAATGAGAAGAGACCCTGTATGTCAGGATCTGCGGGACAGGAAAAAGATACGATCAATATGGAGCAGAGACACATCGCATATTCTATTTTGGAGCTGGCGCTGGTGCCGAAAGGAAGCACCATAAAACAGGCATTGAACAACTCGCTGGTATTAGCGAAGGAAGCGGAAGCATTGCATTATCGCCGGTTCTGGTTTGCAGAACATCATAATGCGGATCACCTTGGCAGCAATGCACCTTCGCTGCTGGCAGGGTATATAGCGGATAATACGCAATCTATCAGGGTGGGCTCAGGCGGGATCATGCTGCCTAACCACTCGCCCTTAGTCATTGCAGAGCAATTCGGCACATTAGCACACTTATATCCGGGCCGTATTGATCTGGGCCTGGGAAGAGCTCCAGGTACCGATCAGCAGACCGCTCATGCGATCCGGTCAGATTTCATGCAGGCGGCACATTCATTTCCGCAGGAGGTAAGTAAAATACAGCAGTATTTTTCCACGGACAATAAGACCTCAAAGGTGAGGGCCACCATTGCAGAAGGAACCAATGTACCACTCTACATATTAGGATCAAGCACAGACAGCGCTCACCTGGCTGCGCAGAAGGGATTACCTTATGCCTTTGCAAGCCACTTCGCGACCACACATTTACTAAATGCACTGAGGATCTACAGGGAAGAATTCAGGCCATCTGCATCACTTGAACATCCGTATACCATAGCGGGGGTGAATATTTTCGTTGCCGATACGGACGAAGAAGCGGAGATGCTTTTCACCTCATTGGTGAGGATGTTCATTGGTGTACTTACAGGTGTAAGCGATGCGTTGCAACCGCCGGCTGAAATGACGGAGGATCTCCGGAATACAATGGGGCATCCGGCATTGAGTCAGATGCTGAAATACTCCTTCTTCGGCAGTAAAGAGACGGTGAAAAAGCAGATCAGTCAGTTCCTCGATGAAACGAAAGTAGATGAACTTATCTGTGTGTCTCCGACCTATGCTATTGAAGACAGGTTGAAGTCGATCCGGTTGTTTGCTGAGGTAATGAATGAGATAAACGGGAATAAATAGCGGGCTGGTGACGGGATCGTGCCGGATCGGCAGTCACTATCAGCTTATAGCCACGTGTGCAGCCAATAGTGAATCAGCGGTTTGGTAACAGCACGCTGGTACAGGTTCCGTGCTTCCTGATAGTCGAATTCAAACATATCTTTCACTACCACGACCTGTTGTCTGGTCTGGCTTTTTTTCATCGTCTCCTTCATTCTGAAGGGGCCTGTATACTGTGGCGTCTTCGGAAGCTGCTGTGTATGGAAAACACTGATGATATCATCTACCAGGGCTTTCAGATAAGGCTCTCCCTGCTCAGCTGCAAAGCATTCAGCAGCATATGTATCATTTACCGGGTCTACCAGTAAATACCCATGGGGCATTCCACTGATGAGATGATGATAATCTGCTGAGCTGACGAGTTCCACATCCCAGTCCACATAGTAACCGGAGTAGTGGTAAACGATCAGATACCTCGCAATATCTGATGCTTCTGCAAAGTTCCTTGCCTGCAGGAACGGAGCGAGTGCCAGCGGGTAATGTGTAGCAATAAAATCCCGGGTGGTAAGATAGTCCCATTGCTTTATCCCGAAACCGTAGTGCTTCATTTTGTTCCAGGAAGTCACGCATCTCCAGATCGTGGAGTTAGTGATATCAGTTAACAGAACCTGATGAATAACAGGTGCCACCATTGTAAACTATTTATGATGCTCAATACGCCCTTTGCTTTTCCTTCTCATTCATGAAGTTCCTTTGTCTGGGCGAAACTTTCGTACTGCCGAATCTGTAAGATAAGGTCACTCTCAGGTTCCTGGTATCGTAGTAATTATCATAATGCTGCTGCACACCATTGACAACGGCATGAAGCTTTGCCTGGGTGGTCTTCAGTATATCGCTTGCCAGTATTGCAGCATCCCACTTGTTACTGATTTTGTACCTGACAGCCACATTCACGTTATATCTTGGCGTTCTGCGAAATATGCCGGTGATCTGTGGTGAATAGTAGAAGAACGATAGCTGTGAACTGATCTTTTTACTGATCTTAAACGTATTATCCATGCTGAAATAGGCCACATAAACTTCATAGTTAGGTACGATAGATGTGTCTCGCTGCCTGATATTTCTGTGATAGCCAGTAACGATAAAATTAGATTCGAGCCAGCTTACCTTACGGAAGGTATACACAGCAGTCAGGCCCACCGTGGATGTGTTGTAGAAATTCTGCATGGTATCTACCACTATCTTCGAGTTCTCATATGGTATCGCTGTCTGCGCTATCTGATCGTTACCAAAGTTTGTATATAGGGATAAATTCAGATTATTGTTATTGGAGTAGTTCAGCTCCAGATTGTGTGAAAAGGAAGGTAACAGATAAGGATTGCCTACAGCGTAATAATACTGTGTGATATATCTTTCAAAAGGATTCAGACTGAGATAAGCTGGCCGGTCTATCCTGCGTCCATACCCGATTGAAAATATATGCTGGTCATTCAGTCTGTAAGATGAGTAAAAGGTCGGGAAAAGCTTCAGGTAGTCGTTCTTATAGGTACTTTCCAGTGTGTTGGAGATACCTTTGGTATGGGTGTTTTCTATTCGCAGCCCACCTTTAAGCTCAAATTTTTCGCCCAGGGCCCGGCTTACCGAAACGAACACGGCGCCTGTATTCTCGGTGAATTCAAAGCTGTCTTTGTAGTCAAACAAGGTATCCGTTTTTGCGGCTACAGCTGCTGCGGATAGTTCATTCCTGTTATGCGAACTGGAATAACTTACACCATAATTCACTTCAAACTGTTGTATCTTATGTTCAACGTCGATGTTCAGTGATGTATTTCTGAACTGATTATCGCCTATATTCCGGGAGAACCATTCCCTGCCGCTCATGGGTAGTTCATCCGGACCATAGGTGCCTGAATTGAAATCCCTGAAGTTATTATTGTGGCTCCGGTAATAGTCCAGGTCTACGACAATGCGCTGACCATCCTTTCCGAGGGAATAGGTTGAATTGAGGTTCAATGCCAGATTTTCTGTTTCAGCATGCTGGTGCCCGCTTCCGATAAGAGAGGAGTCTATATGTCCGCTTGTTTTTCCTTCTATTCTTGTGGAAGTCTGATCATTGGCATGTGGACGGCTGTTATTGTAGAAGGCCTGTGCGCCAATGGTAAGCTTATCCGACATAGTATAGTCAGCCTGCAGCCTTGCATTATATAGTTTCGTATAATTTCTTCTGTTACTTTTGCTTTCCCAGTTTTGTGTGGCATAGAGGATCCGTGGTCGTTCTATGGAAGCACTTGAACCTTCGGTCATGCTGGCATTTGTGGAAAGGGACAGTTTTCTTTTCTGATAGTTAAAGCCAAGGCCCAGGTTCCCGGTTGCATAAGTTGCCTGTGTATATACTGACCTTATCGAAGCGCTCCAGTAGTCGTTGACCACCTTTTTCAGCTTTATATTCAGTAAGCCCGAATTGCCTTCCGCACTGTATTTGGAGGGCGGCATTGTGATCACCTCTATACTTTCTATGTTGCCGGATGGAATACTTCTGAGGTAGGCAGCCAGGTCCTCACCGGATATCCGCAGCATCTTGTCGTTGACCATGACCGAAACGCTCCCCTTGCCGATTATACCCAGTGCGCCGTTCTCTGCCATCACCATTGGCGTTACTTTCAGTACGTCCAGCGCATCACCACTTAAGGATGCCATACTATTATTTACATTGAAGACCAACCTGTCCACCTTACGTTCTATCAGGGGCTTTCTGCTATTGATTTCCACCTGTTTTAGTTCGGTCACGCTATGACGCATGGTGATAACCAGTTCGCCTGCACTACCGGCACCCAGTGTCGTGTCAACGCTTTCAAAGCCGGTAAAGCTGCATTGCAGGCGGTACGTCGTGTTTGCTGGCAGGTCCCTGAATGCAAACACACCATTCTGATCTGACAAGGTATACTGCAACATCGCTGAGTCCCGGAATAGCTTAACAGTGACATATTCGAGCGGGCTATTTTCAGGGGTAACGATGCGCCCCTGAATACTTTGAGCGAGCAGGGAATCCGCCTGGAAAAGCAACAACAGCATGATAACAGAAACGTTTGCTAAAGTCTTCATAACAGGATATAGTAATTGTAGGGTTTTTCTTCGCTAGACAATTATACTATTTTGAATATAAAGTAGTAAAAAAATCTGATTCGGACATAAAAACCTATCATATACCCTTTCTGTACTTTGCCAGTTCTTTCTCTTTATGTGTGGAAATGACACTATCTGAAGTGATGTAGGCGGAGCAGGCAAGCATGTAGCCTTCATTCAGTTCAGTTTCACTTAGTACGGTTTGTGGCGTGTGTCGTACGGAGCCTGAGGAAAGCTTGCATACACAGCTGGAGCAATCGCCTGTGCGACAAAGGAACGGTAGTGTAACATCCGCATCTGCTGCGGCATTCAGAATAGATGTTCCATCGGCTACGTCAATCGTCAGATTGAGCCCCTTTTTATCATTGACGAGCGTTAACTTATAAACTGTTGACATGTTATAAAGCGGTTTAAGCGATTATGTTTATAGTACATGACATTTTTTAATGGCGAAGTTACCCAGACCGGCTACAAAGTAAGGCATCCGGCCCCTGACCTTCCTGTTCCATCCGCCGGATGCGGAATGTAAAGACAGGCACCATGTGTCAGGCAGATGGCTGCAGGAAAAACTAATGTCGAGCATGCAGTCGTCGGTCTGGGAATGTAGCATGCCGGCAATGTCATTTGCATCCAGGGACCTTTGATATACTTCCTGTTGATTGGCCACAAATGTGATGGTGGCAGCATCATAATCATCTTTGACGAAAACGCGGCGGGGAATGCGCAGTACATTGTTGACACAGCAACAGAAACTTTCCTGCCATTCTTCCTGCGTATGGTATACCTGCGGATTGGGTGGAGGTAAGTGCTTCAGTGTATATTGCTGTACCTGTTTTTTGCACAGTAATATCCCGGCATAATGTTCATAGTCGCTCAGGGACCGTACGTTGCCGAGACCATATACACCCCAGTCATAATAGGATGATTGTTCCCCGCTTTCAAAGAATTTCCTTAACCTGTCCATGGCATGAATTTCAACGGCCTCGGTAGCCGCATGATCCTCCCAGTGCTTAGGGCTTTCCCGTCTCGAATAGTAGTGCCAGGTGATATTGAGATGTGGATGGAACAGGTCATACCCATGTGTATAGGCACGGACGGCCAGGTTAATTTCTTCTCCCATGAAATATAAGTGCGGGTCGTCGAGTATCTCCTGACAGAAGGCGCCAATCGAAAAGGTGAAGCCGCCGGCAAGGAAGCGTGCCGGCACAGGACCAGTAAGTGTTTCCCAGTCAGGGATCTGGGCTGGCCAGCCGATAGGAAAGACGCCGCTCCTGTCGAATTCCCGGAAAATGATCTGGTTTGGCGGTACATCTTCGTACTCAAAGCCGGCCGGATCAAAGTGAGGCGGATAAGTAGTCAGCACCGGTTTGGGATAACCCTGCTGCTGCAGGGACAACAGCATGTCTATCAATACCGTGTCCCAGTTCCGGATGAACCGCATATGAGAGTCAACCTGTAACGTGTATTCCTCTCCTTTATACTGCTGTTGTATAAGGTTCCTGGCCCAGCAAAGTCCGCCAGACTCATTGTAGGGGACATCGATGATATTGAACCGGCTGTCTGCGCGGTACACGTCCAGTTCAGCATTAAAAACATCATCGGGGTGGTACTGATGACAGATCGTTATGCGCAGATTATCGGGCCGACCGGCTTTTTCCAGCAGGTCCCGAAGAGTGGAACCGAGCAGGAAATCCCTGTAAGCCGCGATTTGAACAAATATTAGCATTTTTATCCTTTTCTATGGTAAACAGCTCATTTCTCTGTCTTACGCTTCAATGATCAATTCATTCATACGCGTTTTCTGGTTCAGGTAGCTTAATATCAGCCGGTCCTCCATGTTATATTTAAAGGCAGGACATCCGCTTTGACCTTCCGCCCATTTTAAGCGGCAGCCACCACCGCAGACGGGCAGGAGATTACAGGTGTAACAGTCGGTATCGCCATTTTTTATTTCATGGACCCAGTTCCGGAATTGCGTATCGTGGGAGCGGAAAGGCTGACCTTCCAGCAGGTTACCCAACGTATTTGCACCTATGATAGCCGCAGTTGCAGCCGGCAGTGCGTTGCAGGAAAACAGATTACCCTGGAGGTCAACGGCAGCAGCTCCCTTGTCCACCGCTGCACAGGCTGTGAAAGTCCGGGCAGGTAGGATGCCCAGTATGAATCCCTGCTGAATAGCATAAAGCACGTATTCGATCTCGTACTCCGCTAACAGCGCTGCATCGGTCTGTCCATCTTCTGTCATCCCAAAGTGGAAGGTGACACGGTTTTGGGCATGGGCAGCAGCCAGTTTGTCGATGATATCTACCACCGCTTCCTGGCTGAATGTGTTAATATTGATCCGTATTTCGAAGATGATCCCCTCCTGTGGGAGGAATGGAAAACTGTTCAGAATATCCACGATGTTGGCGATCACCAGATGAGCGTTGGATGGCTGATCGTTTCCGCCGCCGTCCAGTGCTACATGATAGTTTTTGATGTTACAGCGGTAGAATAGTGTCTCAAATATCTCTTTGTGAAGGGAGGCGCCGTCACAGATCATAGCAGCGGTATACAGAACGGCGTAGCGGTCGGCCAGCATGCGGTTTAAGTCGGATAAATGAGCGATTGCCGGCAGATCCCTGGCGGGATCGCCCACATTCCAGATCACATTAAAAGCTTTGTATTTTTTAGAACGGAGCTGATTTTCGGTATAATGGGCCAATGCTTCCCTGACCGGGTCGCCCATCGATTCATTTCCCTGCTTTGGTGTACAGGAGGAACAACCGGACCGGCATGCCGCTGAAGTATTTATAAACAGGGAAAAGTTATCATGATACAGATCATTCCCGTCTAATATAGCTGCGAGTTCATCCCGTTCCGGCGGTACAAGTATGCTGACATGCTCCAGTTCTTTTCTGATGCCGTTATCCACCCGGTCAATGCAGCCATTCACCAGGTGGTGGAAAATGGATTCGCTCACCACAACGGTAACATTACTGATACATGAATAAATAATCCTTTGCGCGTCTGCACCTTCTTCACCATCATTCAGTGAGGTGCTGATGATATATTTTGAGAGCTTCATCGTTTGATCAGTTTTCTAAACATGGATACGAATACCTTTTCTTTAGCTGTTGTGACGTCGATGCTTACCTGCATTCCTTCCGAAGGATGTAACAGCCTGTTGTTGTGCAGGCGCAGATCTTCGCCGCTACCGGCTACCTTCAGCGACAGAAGCGTGGCGTTACCGGCAGTCCATAGAGAGTCGATGGTCGCCGCTAGTGATCCGGCGCTGACAGCGTTGTTTCCCAGGATAGTCACAGATGCCTGGTTACCACGCTGCAGGCTATGTTGCGGCGTTATATTCAGGGAGAATACCAGTAGCTGACTATCGTGTTGAGACCGCCGGGATACAAATGCTGCCAGCAGCTGCTCCTTTGTTTGTAACTGGATCCTGTTCATTAGGATCAACGCTGCGGCGATGATCAGCACAATGAGGGTATTGCCCCAGTTCACAATGAAATGGGGAGGTTTGTTCATTACTTCCTGAACTTCATGACTCCTGACTTCGTACTTTGTTTTCAGTTCTGACACGATAAATATTTTAATCTCCCAATTCGAGTTGATTCCGTACCAGCTCAAAATATTTGCCCTTCGCCTTTGTCAGTGTTTCGTGATTCCCTATTTCGGCTATTTCACCTTTATCCAGCACTACGATCTGATCGGCCTGCTTTACTGTACTTAGGCGATGCGCGATAATGACCACGGTTTTATTTTTGAAAAACGCATGCAGGTGGTCCATGATGACCTTTTCATTATTTGCATCCAGGCTGCTGGTGGCCTCATCAAAGAAGAGGTAATCAGGATTTTTATACACAGCGCGTGCTATCAGGATACGCTGTCGTTGTCCGCCACTGATACCCACCCCGGACAATCCGATCTTGGTAGTATATCCGGAAGGCGTACTTTCGATGAAATCTTTCAGATTGGATACCCTTACAGCCAGTTCCATTTTAGTTTCGTCTATCTCATTTCCATCCAGGGCAATGTTCTTGGCGATGGTATCGTGAAAGATATAGCCGTCCTGCATTACGGTGCCGCATTGTCCGCGCCACATTCGTGGAGAAAGCTCCGCCAGGTCCTTACTACCCACTGATATATTTCCGGTGACCGGCTGATAGAAATTCAGCAGTAATTTCATCAGGGTCGTTTTCCCGCTGCCACTGGTGCCAACAATGGCAGTCACCTTCGCTTTCGGTATACAGAGATTGATGTTTTTCAGTACAAAAGGGGAATTAGGTCCTTCGTACTGGAATGAGAGGTTGCGAAGGTGCAGGTCTTCCTGCAACATGTACGCGCCGTTTTTCTTGTCTTTGACAATGTCTTCCTCATCCTGTTTGCTGTGTATTTCCTGCAGCCTGCCCATGCTGAGCTTCGCATCCTGGGCGGCCCGAATGAGGCTTACCAGCTGTTCGATCGGTGAGGTGGTTTGTCCGATGATGTAGGATATACTGAGTAACTGGCCGATAGTCATATTGCCTTTTATCGCCTCGCTGGCTGCAAAGAAGGAGATGAGTATATTTTTCAGGTGCATGACGAAGGCCATCCCCGTTCGCTGATACTGTTCGAGCGCCAGGCTCTTTATATTCAGTTTAAAGTCTTTTACCTGCAGTTGTTCCCATTCCCAGCGTTTGGGTGTTTCGCTGCCATAGAGTTTTATTTCCTGCATACCAGTGATCATCTCATACAGTTTGTCCTGGTTTTCCCGGCTGCGGGCGAACCGCTTATAATCCATGTCCCTTCTTTTTTTCTGAAACAACAATATCCACAGGATACCGGCCATACTGAAGGAAAGGAACAGCAGGAGGATCTTAAGATCATAGATCGCCAGCACGACTGTGAACACAATAATGTTGATGAGCGAAAACAGTGATGTCAGGACGTTCCCTGTGAGGAAGTTTTCGATGCGATGGTGGTCGTTGATACGCTGTGCAATATCACCGACGGCCTTTGAATCGAAATACCTGATTGGCAGCTTTAGCAGTTTGACGAGGAAATCGGAAATAATGCTAAGACTGATGCGGGTGTTAATGTGTAGTAGCAGCCATGAACGGACCAGCTCTATACCAATGTTTCCCATAGACAGGAAAAGCTGTGACAGCAGTACGATATATATCACCGATATGTTTTTCTCAGCGACACCCTGGTCGATGAGGATCTGCGAAGCAAAGGGAAGAAGCAGTGAAATAAAGCTGGCGGCCATCATACCCAGTACCAGCTGGGCAATATGCCGCCTGAAGGGCGTAAGGTAACGCAGCAGGAATCCATACCCTTCCTTATTTTCACTGACTGCTTCACGGGAATAGAAGTTAGGGGTGGGCTCCAGTAACAGGGCCAATCCTCTTTCATTGTAGGTGGACACCCAGCCTTTGTAAAAAGTATCATGGTCGATCTTCACAATGCCATGTGCAGGATCCGCGATCACGAATTCATCGGTTGTCGCATTTTTCCGTAGCTGGCTGATAATAGAATTCCCTTTCGGTTTCACATCTGACAAGACAACGAAATGATCATGGTTCCAGTGAAGGATGCAGGGGAGTGGACAATCGGACACGAGTTTCTTATAGCTGAGCTTTACCATCAGCGTTCTAAAACCCAGTTTTTCTGCCGCATCATTTATACTGAGCAGGCTTACACCGTCTTTCCCCAGATAGCATATCTCACGCAGGTACTCCAGGGAATAACTTTTGCCATAGTAGTCCGCCACCATTTTCAGGCAGGCAGGTGCACAGTCCATTATATCATGCTGCATCGAAAATTTAAACATATAGTACTATATTATTGCAGATAACGGCCTTAAGGCATCGATCTGTGCAACTGATAGCTTCAGTGCTTTTTCCTGATATATTCTGATATTATCTTTTAGTGATGCCGATAGCAGATCACCGGCATTTTGATGGTTGAGTAAAGCCGACAGTACAAAATATTGAAGAGATGCCGGGACTTCTTCATGGAATATGTTGGCATTAATGGCCATGTCCAGTCCTTCTTCTTCTTTCCCTTCAGATATCAGCAGGAAAATTTCCAGTGCCTTCACCGTATCAGGTGCTATTAGCTCGTTATAGGCGATGTCCATATTCGCGAAGACGGACAGCAGGAAAGGATGCTGAAAGAAACTACCACTTTCGGGATTGGCCAGCGCTTTAAAGATAAGTCCGTTGAAGAACAGGTCCAGGATGGAACGGAGCTGGTTTTGTGAAGCCAGCACGTCAGAGAACGGGAACTCGAAAGTTTCTTTCGCGTTACTCAGCAAATAGCGCATTACTTCCCGTCCATAGCGGGCTGACTCGTCGTATCTGCCGGCATTGAAATACACGCGGGAGGTGTTCAGATATTGTTCGATCTTCATAAACATGCCGTCGCGGAAACCGTGACCGATGAGAAAATCTATATTGTCCAGTAATACCAGCATGTATTTCTCCGCATTGTCATAATCATGCCGGAGATAGTAATGGTAGTAGGCCATTACGGGATTGAATATGCTTTGCAGGGAATGATATTCCAGCGCAAGGTCTTGATTCAGCCGGTTATATTGTTCCCCGATCTTATCAACGAAATAGGTAGCCACATTGTGTTCTTTTGCCCTGCATACCCTTAGCAGCTTCTGGCTGATGCAGTAGCAGTAGGTATAGTGTTCCCTTTCCGGCAATTCTTTGATAACATATTCGAGGAGTGCATAGAATATGTGCCCATTGTCGAAGTTATTACTTTTGGAAGCAACCTGGCCCGGAGGCTCTTTTTCCGGCGCAGGGGCATAGTCTTCGAAAAGTTGCAGATAGTCTACGATTCTGGATGCGTTCATAGTTGTTACATTAAAGTTGTCAACGTTGACTTGTCCATTAAATATTGCAATACCAACTTATCTTCTATATTAGCCTTAATAGTAGGGCAGGTTACTTCGCCATTGTACCAGTCCTTGGGACATCCGCCGTTACACACGGGGAACAGGTTGCATTTGGAGCATTTCGGAGAGACGTTACAGGCGGCAAGATCATCATACCAGCCGCGCACCTGTGTTTTGTCGTTGTAGGTGGATGTATCTTCCAGCAGGTTCCCGATGATGTATTTCTCATCGTTATATTTCGGCGTATAGGGGAATTCGTAACAAGGCGTGATGTTGCCGGTTGCATCGTATACTTCGCTGGCTTCGTTGACGACCATGCATACATCATAGTTTCTAAGGGGCAGGATATATTCCATGGGAAATCCCTGTTCCTGCAGGTACATCAGCCATTCTATTTCGAGTTCGGCAAATTCGTTGGTGGTGAGTCCCTGTTCGTCACCTGCTGTTTTGTCGCCCCAGTTGGTAATTGGAGAAAAGCCCAGTTCTACTTTTTCCCGCAGACCTAATGAAACGATGTAATCTATAAACTCGGTTACGTGCTGATAGTTGGATTCGTCGATATTCATGCGTATGAAGATCGGCCGTTGTACAATTTGCTGATAGTGTTCGAGTGAACAGATCTCCACGATATTCTTCATGATAATGTCGAAGGTCGATTCACCTTTTTTGGTGATACGCCGTTTATCATGGTGTTCTTTCATGGTATCTACGGTGATCTGAAACCTGTTTATTTTGTGATGCAGATACAGTTCAGTGAAAATATCTTTTTTCAGGCTCAGTCCATTGGTGATCATGGAGGCACTATACCGGATGCCGCGGTCTTTTGCGATCTCCTGCATCCTGTTACTGAGGTTGATGATAGCGCTGTAACCCATTAAAGGCTCTCCACCGTACCAGGTGGTGTGTATGAGTTCAGCATCGTCCTTTCGGTCTAATTGCCAGAGCAGGCGCTGTAGGATTTTTTCCTGGATATCGGCACCCATAGTTTGCTTGGAATGGACCTGACCACAATAGAAGCATCCCAGCTGGCAGTTGGCGGTGGGCTGGATGGTTAAAGAGATACATTTTGTATCCTTGACACCAAGTTTATTCAGCTTCAGGATCTCCTGAAATTCGTCTTCGTGGCTATTGACGATGATCTCATAATCCATAAACCTGGACAGCAGGTTATTTCCCAGTCCCATAAAGTCACCGTTCAGCAGTTGCTGATAGACGCTGTCTTCGATCACGGCGGATATCCCGCTTCTCGTAGAGAAAAGTATGCGTTGGAGGGGGACACTGTTGGGGTCCAACACATCGGTTATCACTATGTATTTTGATAATTTGAACATCATGATGGTAGGGTTTGTTGTTATCCCATGCAGCGATACTTGTACCTGATTGCAGAGGAACCAGCGTAAAAGGGGAGCGTCAAATCGGCCCATAAAAAGCCATTAACAACATGTAGGTTTCCACCCACATGCTGTTAATGGACAAGACGTAATCTGTCTTGCGGTGGGCATAGTTATAGCATCAGGTATAGCTGCTACCGCCGTCACAGGTACAATCAGGTGGTTTTGTACTATAGGTTGAACCGTTGTTGCAGGTACAACCGGCGAGATTGCCTCCACGGGTAGAAGATGCCTCGTCGAGGTTCATTACTTCAAATCCATCCTCTAAACCGCCTTCTTTTTTGGCTTCGCTGAATTTTTGCAGCGCCAGTTGCAAGCGTTTTGACTTCATTGAAAACACATTTTGTTTTGAGAAATCTGCTAAAGTTTTACATTATTAAGCATGCGTTGAATGGCATAATTGCTCTTATGCAAAGTTTCAATTACAGATGGCCACTATATGAAAGACGTATAGATAGTTTCCCTCAATTTCATTCAGGCTGAAGAAAAGATTAATAAAGCCTGCCATTGCGGGATGTTTCTATTCTGGTGATTGTAACAATAAAGAATAAACGATTTAGTCTGCAAATCCGGGTTAAGACTGGCAATAGAGATCCATTCGCGTCACAGCTGTGTCCGCGTGAGGGCCTGCAGGAGATAGTCAGCGCTATGACAAAGTCCGTACAGATATTCAATAAACCAGTTAACTAGAAATCAAAACATTCGTTTCAGAGACGGGCGGTTTCGGATATCATGCAAAGCCTCCAGTTGCAGTTTCCTGCCACTGTCTGTAGCATGGTCGTTATCCGGATGGAGCCTGTAACAGTAAACGATATTAGGAACAGAGACAATGTTCTCATAGCCGGCCACTTCCATCAATGGCAACATCAGCGCCTGGTCGTAAGTGGACATGTAGAACCTGTCATCATTATATACGCCATTACTATACCTGAAATTATCTACATTAGGATCCTGTTGCAAAAAAGCCTTGAAGAGTTTATACTTAAAGGTTTTCAGATGAGATGCTTTCCAACTTGCCTTTCTCAGATTTTCAAACTCCGCTGTTGTGTAGGGTGGACATGGATCAAGAAATCCATAGTTAGTGATATATTGCCCATAGGTGAGCAATGTATTGTCATTATATTTACTGTTTACGATCTGTAGGGCAAATTCTCCGAAGAGATAGTCGTCACCATCCAGTATTACAACTATATCATCGTCATCAAGTGTCAGTTTGACGAGTGCCCGGTATATATTTTCGAGTGAGCCAAGCCGCTCTTTATTTCTTATGAAATGGAAATTTTCAAGGTCTTCATCTATTAAATCAAGGGTGCCATCGTCTGAAGCATCATCCAGCAAATAAACTACGTAGTTTCTGTATTCCTGTCCCAGCAAAGAGCTCACACAGTCGATAATATAATTACCGGCGTTCCTGAAGGGAACAAGCACCACCATTTTGTGAAATGTCTTTGGGTTATCTGGTATTAACATACTGAATCATTGAGTGCATTTGCGTGAAATTACGGTCTGGCGTTGGGTTGTATATTCAGATTCGAGGGAATGGAACAACAGTGTATTAAGTATGTAAAATGGGATATTAAGCGTTTAACAAACTGTTGGCCAACAAACTATTCATTTAACCTTAACTAAAGTAATACTAAATTATTTGAAAAACAAAATTTTCCTTTCAATTTTTATTGTGCCTGGTCAAAAAAAATATGCTTAAACATAATTTTGTTTACACTTAATTGTGTAATGGTTTTGGGATGATGTGAACAACCTGATGAGATGGATTTCTGCTACCAGTTTTTTCTTACTTCGTTGGTAATGGGTCCGGATCTGCATGCGTTAAGCAGCCATATTAAGAGGTTGTTCAGCTATCCGCTCCCGGCGGCGTCTGACCAAAGATCCGGCTCATCTGCGCATACATTTCAGGATGATGCTGTTTGAATTTCTCAGGTTTCTGGAAGAAATATTCCGAAGTCACTGCCAGAAACTCCGCTTCGTTTGTTACTGCATAAGGATTAATATCGGACCGGCCCTGCTCAATAGCGCGCATTTCTTCATGCATCATTTTCAACCAGGGCACTGCATATTCATGTCGCATCAGATTTTCAGGCACGCCATCGGTTGCACCGTCTGACATGTCCAGCAGATGTACGAATTCATGAATCGCCGTATGTTCGGTGCCCGATGACGTGGAAAAGGCCTTGATCAGCGCGGCTCTCGATAGCAACATCTGACCGTTCATATAGCCGGAGCCAACCATACCCAGTATATTCCTCTCGTCACCTTCAAACTGGAAGTTATGATCAAAGGTATCCGGGTAGAGGATAACGTTTGTAAGGTTACGATATTTCCAGTCAGGAAAACCGAAGATGGGGACCACGGCACTGGCCGCAATGTAGACTTTGTCCAGGTCAGTGACATCTGTGCCAACGCCTTCAATACGCACGTACTGTAAGAACTCGTTCACCAGTTTTTCGAAGCGGCCTTTTTCGTTGTCATTCAGGAGCTGATAATACCGGATATGTTCGTTGAGTAAATTTTTATAAATACCTGCCATGGCCTGGTTCTGCGTCTGATTTTTCTTTTTGCGGCGCATGTATAGTATGATGAACAGGCAACATGTTAGTAAGGCGATTGTATATAGCTCCATATGCTAAATGTAAGCAAAATAGCTAATCAGCCGCCGCATACACAGTCAGTATGACATAGATTGCCATAAATATAACCAGAAAGAAAGTGATCATGGTTTTTTAGGGAGGCGTGTAAAGATAGTTTACGCGCCTCCCTTTTGAGTGCTATAATATGTTAATACCCTGGATTCTGAACGATCCTTGGATTGCGGTCTATCACATCCTGTGGAATAGGGTTCAGGTACATTTTGGGGATGAACACATGCGGATGGTTCAATGGTACAGGTTCATATTGCCATACGCCGCTGTTATTACCCGGAATACTGTTGGTGATCTTCATGCCATGCCTGTCGTGGATGAGCAATTGTTCCGCCGTTTTCCAGCGAATAAGGTCATAGAATCGTTTATTTTCGAAGCATAACTCTACACGCCGCTCGTGGTGAATAGCAGTACGCATCTCCTCCTGACTGAGAGCCGGCGGCAGATCCGGCACTCCTGCACGGGCACGTAACTGGTTCATAGCAGCATATACGGAGGCATCCGGGCCCACGGCTTCATTCTGCGCTTCAGCATATCCCAGCAGGACCTCTGCGTAGCGGTAGTAAATAAAATTTGCGCCACTGATAGTTCCTCCGCCGGGTCTTACGAGTGGGTTCAACCGTTTCTTAAAATAATATCCTGTATTGCTGACGTCATCAGTACCGAAATCGATCTGATTTTTTGAAGGCCGTACTTTGTCTATGCGTGTGTAAATGGTGTCCTGTTTGTCCATCCAGGTCATTTTGTAAGGTGCGCCGTCATAAACGATCCATTGGTAGAACCTTGGTTCCCTGCCAACATAGGGGTTTTGGGGGTTATAACCGGACGCCGGATCCTGTATGCTTTTGCCATTTGCCATCTGAAACTGGTCTACCAGTTCCTGTGTAGGATTATAATTGCCCCAGGTGTAATAGGCGCCATTGATCCATACGGGGCCACCATATTGTTCAAAGGAAGAACCCATAGTGACCGCTACAACCTGCCGGTCCCAGACTATTTCACTATTGTACTCATTCGCTTCATACCACAAGGCTGACAAGTCAGCGAACAATCCATAGGGATGGCCGTTCCCAAACTGGTCCAGGAATTGTCTGAAGGTAGCGGCAGCAGCGCCCCATCTGTTTGGATCAAACTGGCCGTAGCCGGCCACATGATGCGGATCTGCACCCGCGGCTGGTTGTGCCGCGTTGAAGGCAGGGCTGGCGGCATATAGCTGTATCCAGCCTTTTAAGGCCAATGCTGCGCCTAATGTGGCCCTGCCGGCATCAGCATCGCCCCGGTTATATTTAACAGCCAGACGGGCATTTGAAATGACCGTATCGAGGTCGCTGGTTATAAAATCCACTGTTTGGGCAAACGTGCTTCTTGGGTAATACAGCTGACTGCTGTCGGCGGTACTGCGGTCAGGTACGGTAGTGATAATGGGAAGTCCGCCGAGGTGCATCCAGAGTTCGCTATAAAAGAACGCGCGAAGGAAGCGGGCTTCATCCAGCCGTCTTTCTCGCCAGGTATCCGAAAAGTTGGCAGCATATGTCTGGACCTTTGTCATGAAGGTGTTGCATTTCCTGACAGCAATAAATGTGGCGGGCCAATTGGTCAGCGCACCTGATCCCGTAATGCCACCCCACACCGTGTAGTCTGTGCCTGCAGGGGATACGATGCCCTGTTTCCAGTTGTAGGAGGTGTAGTAGAACCCTGCATCATTGTCGTCGGTGAAATTATCCAGGTTTTCAGGTTGATTCCAGTAGTTTGGCAAGCTGCCATAAATATCATTCAGAAAGATATCGGCATCTCCTTCTGATGCCCATTGCGTTTCGTCGGTTAGTTGTGTTTTATTCGTATTCTCGAGAAAATCTTTGGTGCAGGCGGAAAAGGGCAGGCAGCCGGCGAGCAGCACGAAGTATATAATATGTTTCATAAAAGGTACTGTTAAAGCGTGAACTAAAAGGTTACATTTAATCCCATCACATACACTTTCTGATTAGGATAGGCGGTTTCACCATCGGTGTAACCCACTTCGGGGTCGATGAAATTCAACTTGCTGATGGTAAATACGTTCTGACCAGATACATACATCCGCACGGACTGCATTTTCCAGCGTTGCGTGAGTACGGCAGGTAGCGTGTAACCCAGTACCGCTGTTTTCAGGCGTAGCAGTCCGGTGTTTGCCATCCAGAAATCGGAGGTCTGTGTATTATTTGCGTAGGGAGACTGATTAGCTCTTGGATACTTTGCGCGCTGACTGGCAGGTGTCCAGCGGTTATTATAATATTCATATGCAGAATTACTGTTGTTGTTATTAAAGGGGATCGTCTGGAAGCCAGCGATGTTAAAGCTGGACAAGGAAGAACCCTGAAAGAACAGGCTGAGATCCAGTCCTTTCCAGGAGGCGGATGGCGTGAAGCCATAAGTGATCAATGGATAGGTTGGATAACCGATATGCGTTTCATCGTGTGCATCGATCTTTCCATCCGGCTTTCCGTCCGGTCCGCTGAGATCAGCGTATTTTATATCACCGGGATGCAGGTTACCAAACTGTATCACGTTATAACCGTCTGCTGGATTAATGATACCGTCATTGTTCTTATCATCGGCAGTACTGAAAAGTCCGAGCGCATGGTAGCCGAATGGTGTACCCAGCGCCCTGCCCGTCCGGCTTCTGTTAGGATTGTTACGTGTAGCGGACGTTTCGAAGATCTGCAGCATTTTGTTCCGCGCATAGCTGAAGTTCCCGTTTAAACTGAGGCGCAGTCCATTTGTGAATTGATGTGTCGTACCAGCCGTGATCTCTATGCCACTGTTTTCCATGACACCTTCGTTCTCGTCCGATAGATTAAGACCATATTCAATAGGGATAGTTACCGCAGGCGGCAGCAGCATGCCAGTCCTTCTTTCCCTGAAATAATCCACCTCCAGATCTAATAATCCCTGCCACAATGAAGCTTCAAACCCAATGTTTGTCTTCGTAGAGATCTCCCAGGTGATATTGCGGTTGGCCTCACGTGGTACGAAAGATCCTTGCACCATCGTGCCATTGCCCCAGGCATAGGCATTACCATACAGGGAATAGCCCTGTAAATACTGGAAGGACGTTCCGGCAAGATTACCTGATTTTCCCCATGATCCTCTTAATTTCAGATAATTGACAAAGGGGATACGCTGCATGAAGCGCTCACCTGAAGCCACCCAGCCAAGAGACACCGCAGGGAAGTATCCCCAGCGTTTGCCTGGTGCGAAATAATAATGGCCATCATAGCGGCCAGATGCTTCTACCAGGTATTTGTTAGCATAACTATAGCCGATCCTGTAAACAAATCCGATCTGACTACCTGTAGAGGATGATCCGCTGTTATCAAAGTCATTTTTATTGGAGCTACCCATGCTGAGCTCATCGATGTTTACGCCAAAATTGTTCCTGCGTGCAGAAAAGGCGCTTGAGTCGCTGTCCCGTGCTTCTGCCACGAGCAAGCCGGTGATGTCATGTTTACCGAATGTGCGTTTATAATTCAGATATCCCTGGTAGGTATAGGTTCGCTGCTGTGCGTATTCCTGTTCCAGCCATGTATAGGTAGCGGCGCTTCCCTCAGAAGTGGATATTTGTCTCGTGTAGGTATATGGTGTGGTGGACAGATCCTGCGAATAAAAATAAAACGGTGTATGCCATCCTTTACTGGTGGTTTGCATCGGGTCGAAGCTGAAAGTGGCCTTGAGGCTCAACCCGGGTATGAACGGCAGTTCCTGGTTGACAGAAAGCGTTGATAGCATTGTGCTCTTGTTATCACGCTGGTATCCCGCATTAAGGACGCCGATAGGGGAGTTGCCTGCAAATTCGCCCCATAGACCATTGCTATATCTCAGGTTAGCAATGGGGACGAATTTATAGCCGCTGCGGAACAGGTTGCCTACCGTTGTGCCGGCATCCACAGAGCGGGTCTGCTGCCAGGCGCCGATCAGCGAAACGTTCACCGTAGTGGTTTTGGTAGCTTGTACGTCCAGATTGACAGTGTAGTCATATCGTTTATATTTAACCGGGTCAAACATGCCTGTCTGGTTCAGATAGCCCAGCGCAACGAAGTATTTTACTGATTGTGAGCCGCCGGTCAACTGAAGGCTATAGTTCTGCATGGGTGCATGCAGCTCCACGAGATCTTTGGTATTGCTGATGGGGTAACGGTCAGGGTCTTTTGCATGTAGTGCAGGATAATCGTCGATCAGGCTTTGGGCATAAGGCAATTGTGTGCCGTTGGGATTTTCATTGAGATAGGCTTCATTGTGGAGGCGCATATAGTCCTGCGCATTCAGCATATCAGGATAATACGTAGGCGTCTGCAGACCGTAGTATGCGTTCAGTGATAATTGTGGTGCACCACTCGCTCCTTTTTTGGTAGTGATCAACAATACGCCATTGGCGCCACCAAGGCCATAAGGGGCTACCGCAGCCGCATCTTTCAGCACGGTGACGGAAGCAATGGAGGTGGCAGGTATTTCGTTGATGTTGTTACGGATAATACCGTCGACTACAATAAGTGCGCCGTTGTTGCCGGTAGTGGCGATGCCACGGATGTGAATGTCTGGGTTATCGGCACCTGGCTGACCACCGTTGGGTCGCATACTTACACCGGCTACTCTGCCCGCCAGTGAGTTTGAGATGTTGGGGACGGCTGCTTTCGCCAGTTCTTTGCCACCAACTGATGATATGGCGGCTGTAGAAGATACTTTCTTTTGTGTGCCATATCCGATCACGAGTACTTCATTTAATCCGCTGGAGCTTTCCGCCAGAATGACCTCCATGGTGGCACGGCCTCCGATTGCAATTTCCTGCGACTGGTATCCCATGTAGCTGATCTCAATTACAGCTTTATCCGCTCCGGAGACCTGTAATTGAAAAGTGCCATCCTCTCTGGACACAGTTCCCGTATTGCTACCTTTTACTTTTACTGTGACGCCGGCAAGCGATTCACCTTTTACGTTTTTCACAATACCCTTTAACGTGGATGACTGCTGTTGCGAGACGTTAGTTGCATTGTACCGGGCAAATACAGGGACTACTTTGCCAGTCAGCAATAAGGACATGAGAAGTGTGGAGAGGCCCTGGCATAGAGAGGCTCTCCAGTTTCCTGGTTTCATATGTTTTTCATTAAACGATGGAATAATACATTTGGTAGCCCGTGCAGGCTGCCAGATGTTGTTTCGGGTTTCGGAAATGCTGGTTGGGCGATTTCCTCCATAATGTGGAATTAGTTAAGTGATATCACTTCATGACATTGATTTTGGTTGTTGAGTTATTAAATAACCAGTATCGGGTATCAGGATGTGTGGTCTGAATAGGGCTCGCTGGGCTGCTGGTGAGTTGTTATCTTCGCCGGGTCTTTGAATGTCTTCCTGTTTAGGTTAAACCGGATACCAGGGTTGTATAATAAATTCGAAACTTAATGGGAGCCTGTCATACCATGCTATTAGATAATCAGTACGCGCTTGTGACAGCTAATATAAGTCATTAAATCTAATAATTGTCAGCTGTACAAGTATAGGATTTTGTGTAATCGATTCCTTTTTTTGAAATACAGCATCTAAAGCAACGGAAAGGTGTGGGAGGTGGTGGGAAACTTAGTATGTAATTTTTTTCAAACAACGAACGCCTCAAGTTCGACGACTTGAAGTGTTCATTTTTGCTACAGGCATCTACACATTTGAGTCGCTCATTTTTCCTGACAGAGGCCAACCGGTGATATGAACTGCTCAGAGCGGGCTTTATCGCCGATTGGATATAAGAACGTTCTTTATGCCTGGAGAAAGCAAAATAATATAATAAAAGTTCGAGGTCTGTACTTTGTCATTAGACAAATCCCAGTAATTATCAGACTAAGTCTTGACTATTTCAAATTTAATAACCTGTATTCAGTTGGTGTCTTCCCCGTTTTTTGTTTAAACAGTCGGGTGAAATGCTGTTGATACTTAAAACCCAAATGAAAAGCCACATCGCTAATAGATCTATCGCTATGAAATATCATGGACTTTGCTATATCAATCACTTTGGATTGTATATAGTCTAACGCTGTATTACCCGTTTCTTTTTTGATAAGATCTCCAAAATAATTGGCTGAAAGATGCAACTGGTTTGCACACCAGGTTACCGTTGGCAGGCCCAGTGTCTGGCACTTATCGGACTGAAAATATTCATTTAGTAGGCTTTCAAGTCTTGCCAGAACATCTCTATTGGCATTGCTTCGGGTAATAAACTGGCGGTCATAGAAGCGCATGCAATAGTTTAGGAGTAATTCAATATTAGATACAATAAGTGTTTTGCTATGCTTGTCTATATTCTGATCTATTTCATATTTAATCTTTTCGAAGCAATCGTTTACAATTGCCTTTTCTTTTTTGGACAGGTGTAGGGCCTCATTGACTTCATAAGAAAAAAAAGTATAGTCCTTGATCTTTCTGCCAATATCTGTGCCTACTATAAGGTCAGCGTGAAACACAAGTGCCTTACCCATGGGCTTGATTATCTTTCCCTTGCTATCAATTCCATAAACTTGTCCTGGTGAAATAAACACCAATGTCCCATCTTCATAATCGTATGGTTGGCAACCATATTTCATATCGCCACATTTGACATGTTTCAGAAAAACAGCATAAATGCCCATATATCTCCTAAAATATTGATAAGCCGGCATGGCATCGAAGTCAACAACACTTACAAGTGGATGTAAGGTGTCAACTCCTAATGTATCATTGTATTGTTTAACAGAATCAATTCTTTCAACTTGCTTCATGGCCGGGTCTTTTGTACATACAAATTTAGTAAAATCCATACGTTTCAGATTGACTTAAAGCAATAACAGTGAAAGTGGTAAATAAATCTGTGCTTTGTATAAATCCGTACTACGGATAGTGGATAATTTTGTAGCACTTAATGAATAATATCACGTTCGAGCCAGGCTGCCGCAATAACTGACACAGCCATACTGGTGGGCCGATCCTCATTGCGGTTGGCGGTGTGCACTGTTACCGGGAGTGTGGAAAATCTGCCGTCCGTATTGAGTCGGGCGATGTTATCGAGATTGCTCTAAATGTGGAACATTGACATGGCGCAGTACCAGACAGTTGATTTTCGCACCTTGCTACAGTCTGTAATCCACAGACCAACCAAAATAACTGGCTGGAGCCTGTCAACGATGAGTAGTATTTGGAAGTATATAAGCAGTAAAAAACTCGCGAAATGCACAGATACAAACTTATAGATTGGATTTTATCATTCTTCTTGATCTTAAATACAATAAATATGAACGCACAAAATAATGGAGAGGGAGAACAGCCTTTAAATGCTCGTCAGCAAAGCCTTGCCGCTATTTCGGCATCGACGGCGGCTGGAAACATTGAAAAACTAAAAATACAGCTTAATGTCGGGCTGGATGCCGGGCTTACCATAAACGAAATAAAAGAAGCATTGGTACAGTTATATGCCTATTGCGGTTTTCCGCGAAGCCTTAACGGTATCAGCAGCTTCATGCAGGTATTGGAAGAAAGGAAAAAGAAGGGTATTACCGATGTAGCAGGTAAGGAAGCAACGCCCTTAAAAGACAGTCTGGAGACCTATGAACGTGGAAGAAAAACGCTTGAAAACCTGACCCAAACGCCTCAGGCAAAACCTGCACCGGGCTTCGGTGAGTTTGCTCCGCGTATTGATGCTTTCCTGAAAGAACACCTCTTTGCCGACATCTTTGACAGCGATGTACTGAATTACCAGCAAAGGGAACTGATAACAATTTCTGCTTTGGCTGCCATGCATGGGACAGAGGGACAATTACAGGCACATATTGGAATGGGCATGACTACTGGGATTACAGCAGATCAGGTGAAAGCGGTATTCAACATCATTGAAAAGTTGGTAGGCAAAGAACAGGCTGAAAAAGCAAACACAGTTCTCTCAAACATAAAAAAATAAGAAAATCGATACCAGTAATATGAACAAGTATATATTTCAATACTGCATTTCCTTTAAACGTCCCTTTCGGGCTATCCTGGCTATAATAATGTTTTTTTGTATGAATAACATTGCCCACGCACAACAACAGGAAGTGATGGTGCGCATTTCAGAAATTGAGATACTCCCACAGCAATTGGAGGAATACAAAACAATACTAAAGCACGAAGCAGAAGCATCGGTAAGGATGGAAGAAGGGGTTATTGCCATCTTCCCTATGTTCCAAAAGGAAAATCCAACACAGGTGAGGATACTGGAAATTTATAGAGACCTGCAGGCATATCAGTCACATCTGAAAACCGAGCACTTTCTGAAGTACAAAACCGCTACACTCAATATGGTCAGATCATTGAAATTGGTGGATATGGACGCACTGGATCTGGAAGCGGCAACACGTATTTTCATAAAACTAAAACAGTAGGCAACATGGATAACGGGAAATTTTCAACATTGGAACTAAAACTTATCAAAGAAGCGAACGATTTGAAAATATAACCATTCCGTTCAGACGGAGTTACTTTTGGTACGCCTACATGGATTTGGGAGGTGTTGGTGGATGGGAATCTTACCTGGAAAAATACATTGAAGTTGCTACTGAACATGTCACAAAATCCGCTCTCATGTGCGATCTTAGCAGCTATCAGGAAAAACAAAGATTGCAGAAAATGATATTCGCTGAAGGAATCTATTATAACAAAGAAATGACCAATCTCGAACCACAAAAATAAACCCATTATTTTCTCTAGTTGCAGACCTGACGCGCACTTCATACAAAGAAGAAACCCGACCTTTTGAGAGTATTCTCAAGAAGTCGGGCTTTTTGTGATCCCGCTGGGACTCGAACCCAGGACCCATACATTAAAAGTGTATTGCTCTACCAACTGAGCTACGGAATCATTCCCGTTGAATGGGCTGCAATATTACATCACATATTTATAAACTCCAAACAAAAAATAAAAAAAGCTGCCTCTTATGAGGCAGCTTTAAAGTACAACCCGCTACAGTGCTATATCTTCACGAATTTTTTTGTTACTGGTTTTCCATTGTTGCTGAACTTCAGCACATACACACCTGCAGGAAGATTGCTCACATCAAGTATGCCATTGGTCGCCTTGATGATGATCGTCTGTGAGGTAGCAACGTTCGTGATGGTAAACAAGCCATCGCCCTTTACATTACCTACCGTCAGCAGATTCACTACAGGGTTCGGGTACATCCTGATGCTCGGCTCCTGTACTACAGCGGCAGATCTGGCGGCCTGCTGGTCAGCAGAGAATTCAATCCAGTTCAGGTTGAAGTCTGCATGAGACGCATATACGCGTAGGGTTTGTTTGCCGGCGGCAAGTGTTATAGTCCTGGTGACAGTCGTCCAGGCCTGCCATCCGCCTGTAGCGGCTACGTCAGCAGTGGTCAGGACGTTATTGCCTGATTGCAGCTGTATCTGACCTCCGCCTGGAGCGCTGGCCACACGGAAGGACACGTTGTAGGTACCTGCAGCTGTTACGTTAACAAAATAATCCATCCAGTCACCAGTGTCCACCCATCCGATGTTCTCTCCACCGCCAGTGTCTCCGCAACCTTCTGTCTGTATACCGAACATAGCATCGAAGTCTTCTGCTTCGATACGGCCCGGGATATTTTTCTCAACCGGAGCAGCTGATACATTGATAGCAACAGGAGAGGAGGTCGCTGTCATCTGTGTGTTGTCAGTTGCTTTTGCAGTGATGTTGTAGGCACCTGCAGCTACACCTGTCCAGAGGAACTGGTAAGGGCTGGTTGTGTCTTCTCCGAGTTTTGTCGCACCCTGGAAGAACTCTACTTTCCTGATAGTACCGTCTGAGTCTGCAGCATTTGCTTTCAGCAGGATATCGCCGTTGCTGACGAAAGTCTCCCCGTTCAGCGGAGCTGTAAGGCTCACCGTTGGTGCATTGCCAATGGCAAGATCGAAAGTGAAATAGTTGACGTTGAAGTCATTCGCTTCCAGTACGATGCGGAACACATGTACGCCTGCTGGCAGTGCCTGTGTGGTCGTAGCTGAAACGGTCTGCCATGCCTGGAATCCGCCGGTTGTAGGAACTGTTACAGTACCGGTGATGTCCGTACCATCCATTTCTATATGGAAGCTTTTTGCAGCTCCCGGATTCGCTACGCGTACAGAGATAGTGTATTTACCGGTGATGGTAACATTTGCGCTATACTCCAACCATTCTCCGTTTACGACATAACCGATATTATAACCGCCTTCTGAGCAGTTTTCAAGGTCTACGCCTTCATTTGTACGGTATTGATTACCCTGGTTAGCGGTGCTTTCATCATGGTAGGCAATGCCTTCTCCGCCTGAGTCGAAGTTTTCAATCTCGATCTTACCCGGGATGGTCGCTGGTGTGCTGGCATCCGGGAAAGGCGTCTGACGGGAAGCGCCTGCTTTGTAAGTGGCACGGAACACGGTATCTTTCGCTGGTACACGGATAGACTGTAATGCGTCTCCGCCGTGTGCCCATGATACAAAGTCGTAAGTAGTGTCACCGAGTAACTGTGGGGTTACGGCCTGCAGGGTGGTCAGTGAGTTCACCACCATTGTTTTTGTAAGTGGAGTTACACCTCTTGCACCTAACACCAGGTTGATACCGGTGATATTTGCTACTGCGGATACCGTCACCTTATTGGGATAGACGTCAACCGAGTCAACGCCCGTACGTCCTTTAGAATCTTTTACTGTCAGCATCAGTCTGAACCAGATGTTAGGAGAGGACTCTCCCAGGTTATCTGCGGTGAAGCTGCCTGACTTTACGCCTTTCGGCAGGGTCGGACCCGGATGCCAGTGTTCACTGGTCGGACTGTCCTTATGATAAAAACGTGCTTCCCATGAATAAGCGGAGTCTGGCAATGTTCCATCTTCTGCATCTGTTGCACTTGCAGAGAAGTTCACCACTGTGCCGACATTCCATGTCAGCGTGCTGGCTGGTGTCAGGATCTTTGGCACTGGTCTCGCATTGAATGGTAATACGGTCAGTCTGGCCGCATTACTATTCACCGTACTGATCGGATTCGTCACCACACAACGGTACTGACCTGAATCTGCCTGCGTGGTTTGTGCAATGCTATAGGTAGCTGCTGTTGCACCATTGATGTTAACCCCATTCTTCTGCCATTGGAAGGAGATAGGTGTGCCTCCGGATGCTGTTACAGAGAATGATACTGCATCACCCGCGGTCACTGTCGCATTTTCAGGCTGGTTCACAATAGAGGGAGCCTGGTTGTTGTTGTATTCCACTCTGTACAGACTACCATCACCTGCATAGGCAATGTAGTAGATGTTACCGTCGATGCCTACACTGGTGCCCAGTATCCTGGTGAAGTTCTTCGCAGAGAACTCGGTATAGGCTGAACCGGGCGTCAGACCCGTCACATCCACAAAGCGGTACCAGTCACGGCACCAGTCGGAGAAGAAGAACTTGTTCCTGTACTGTGCCGGGTAGTTGGTGGCAGGTGGATTGAAAAACAGTCCGGATGTAATCGCACAACCTCCTTTGTCATCACTGTGATCGTAGAAGTAGACTGCCGGAATGGTGGTCGTAGTATCCTGCTGATAACCAGTTTTGTGTTGCTGATCCCAACCATAGTTGTACCCTCTGTTTGGATCAGGATTGGTGACATCATTGATCTCTTCATAGTCACCTCCAACGTCCACTACGAAGATCCTTTCTGATACCGGATCTAATGACATCCTCCACGGATTTCTCAGACCGCGTGCCCAGATGCTTCTCTGCTGGCGGCTGGCGCCTGGTGTGTCATAGTAAGGATTACCCGGCGCTGGCTGACCTTCTTCTGTCAAACGCAGGATCTTACCGCGATAAGTAGTTAGTTTGGGTGATTCGATGGCCTCGTTACTTTCTCCGATAGCCACATACAATAATCCTCTGCGGAATAAAAGGGCGCCACCGTTGTGCGCTCCATTGATGATCGGATCGAATTCCATCACTCTTCTGACAGAATCGACACCGTTAGCCTGATTAATAAAGATAATGTCCAGGTAGTGACGTGTCATTTCCTTATTGGTGTAGAAAATGTAACAACGTCCATTGGTGGAGAATTGAGGGTGCAGGGTAATACCCAGTAACCCCTGTTCGGCGTCGGTGACTGTTTGTGCCGTATACACGGTAGATACAGTCCCGTTCTGATACACTTTCAGTGCGCCTCCGCGTTCTGCCATAAAGATCCTGCCATCTGCAGCATGCGCCATGGCTGTGGCTTCCCGGATAGAGTTATCTGTTAGTTTCTTCAGTGTAAAGCCAGCAGGCACCTGGCTGTAAGCACGATCTGTGCTCGCTGCGAGCATGGTTATTCCAAAACAGGCTGTAATAAACCGCTTCTGGAATGTAAGCAGCAGGTTTTTCTTCATTGTCTAAAATGGTTTTTTGTTGAATACTAGGTTTCCCAGGTTGTACTGTTGTTGTTCTGTAGATGCTAATCTATAGGGAGTGGCCGACTAAATTTTCAAGGATAAGGTTTTCAAATAAAATTATCGGATGGAATTTACAAACATAAGTTGGATACTCCTATCATCTACTCATATTAATTTTCCGTTATACTCACACAAGTACCTTTATTGCTATAATATCATCATAGAAAACAGCCGGTACGGTTATCTAACGTCGATAAATAAACGTACCGGCTGATTAATCACCTGATTGTTACTGCTTAACAAACTTCAATAACAGTGTTTCCTGTTTTTTATTCACCAGCTGGATAAAATAAATCCCTGCTGGTAAACGACTTACATCCACACTGTAGGTTGACGCCATCTTTCCTTCCTGAGACAGATGCTGTGTTGACCGGGTGCGCCCGTTCAGGTCAATCACCCTTGCCTGCCTGATCGCTTCCGTACTACGTACCTGCACCCTGTCGCTGACCACCGGATTAGGATATACCTGCGCACTCCATACGGGTAATACTGGTTGTGTAACGGCTGTTGAACTGCTGAGCAAAGTGTTCGTCCGTAAACTGCCATATGCTTCCAACTCAAAGATGGAATAACCGTACACCGTAGTCCTTGCCGTTCCATAAATACGCAGGTAGCGTCCATGGCCTGATAAACCCGTAAAGTCATTCACCAGTGTACTGTTGTTCGTCACAGTATATAATGGTGTCCAGTTTACCGAATCAGTAGATACCTGTATCAAATAATCTTTTGCGGCTGCTGTTTCCCACGTGATCTTTACCCGGTTCAGGTTGTAGTCTGCTCCGAGATCAACCCTGATAGACTGCGGATCACTGAACGTACTTGACCAGCGTGTATTGATGTTTCCATCCACCGCATACTTTCCTTCAAATGCAATATTCTCGTAAGAGGTGGTAACAGTCGGTTTGTTCAGCGCCAGATTCGTCTGTACGACCGCCGTATCCGGTGTGACATAATAGATGTTGTCAATGTAGAAACTGGCCGCTGTTGCCGGCGCATCTCCTGACATTGTAAAGGCCTGCGTCATCGTCGTCAGATTGACACCTGTCAGCGAACTGACCGGTATCGTCACCTCATGCCATTGCCCATCTCTGATGAGGCCTAGTTTCTGTTCACCCGCGGCAAAGTTGATCACCTGCTCACCGTTCTGTGAAATAATGCTGAAGCGGAACTGTCCCTGGTAAGCTGTCTTAAAGTGGAACTTCAGGAAGCCATTACTGAAATGACTCAGGTCACGCACGTCATGTGCGACTCCCAGTCCAAACCAGCTGCCGGCAGCAGCGGTGACGCCTATCACCTGTGACCCCTCGTAAGGAGCCGCCCCACTGATGGTGGACAGGTTATTCCATATATACAGGTTCGCATCCAATCCGTAGGTGACTTTATCTGTGATCGATATATCTTCACTATAGATACCCCATTTATTAGACAGGATCTTATTGTCCTGTACCGAGATGGTCACCGGTGCCGATGTTGTACTCAGCTTACCATTGTCAGTCGCTTTTGCCGTAATGGTATACGTTCCCTGCGGTACATTCTCCCAGGTAAATGTATAGGGTGCTTTCGTGAGCGTACCTAACAGTGTGCTGCCATTGAAGTATTCCACTTTGTAGATCATACCATTGTCAGTAACATTGGTGTTGATGATCACCTTCGCCGGCTTACGGTAGGGGGTGCTGGCAGTCGGAGAGGTGATGCTGATCTGTGGCGGGGTATTACCTGGCGCCGATACCAGTACGGTCACCGGTTTGGAGGTACTCGTTTTGTTCTGATTGTCGGTTGCTTTTGCGATCAGCTGATAGATACCTGGCGCCGGATTCTGCCAGGTGTAGTTGAAGGGTGAAGTCGTTGTAGTACCCAGGTAGTAGGCGCCATTATAAAAATCTACTTTACTGATGCTGCCGTTCGGATCACTGGCATTCGTGTTAATAGCGATGGATGCCGGCGTTGTATATACCGCCTCATGCGCAATATTGGTGATCGCTACTGTCGGTGCCGGATTCGCAGACACACCACCTGTATAATAGATGTTATCAAAATAGAAATCAGCCGCAGCTGCCGGTGCATCCCCGGAAAACATAAATAGTTGTGTGACCTGCATCAGGTCCAGTGCGCCGAACTCACTGACCGGTATGGTGACTTCATGCCATTGTCCATCCCGGACCAGTCCATGCTCATTGCTGCCATTGAAGTTGATCCAGCCTTCTGCGCCATCAGCGGCAATTCCCACTTTAAATACAGCAGTAGATGTCGTTTTCATATGGAACTTCAGGCTACCGCCTGCGTAGTTGCTCATATTCTTTACATCATTTGCAACACCCAGTCCATACCAGGCACCTGCGTTAGCGTGAAAAGCCCATACATTGCTGCCTTCAAATGGTACCGGTGTTGGCGTAGTGATGTTGGTAATGTTATTCCAGAGGTAGAGATCCGCCCCCTGTCCGAAGGTCACCCTGTCACTCACTGTCGTATTATCGGTGAAAATGCCATAATTGCCTTCCGGGGCATTGTTAGTGGCCAGTATCAGCTCTTCTCCCTGTCGTGCGTCCTGATAGAGTCTGATATAATCTACTTCCATCCGTCCGGGTAGGGGTGCCGTAACTCCTGCTACGGAATGAATGCCCGGATAGTTACCGCCTACTGCAAGGTTCAGCAGTATATAAAATGGTTGGTGAAAGGCTTCAAATCCATTCCCGCCGTTAATTGCAATTCTGTAATAGGGACTGTTGTCCAGGAAAATGGTCAGGTACTGGGTATCCCATTCCAGCTTGTATAAATGATAGTCGTCACTCAGGTCAACGCCTGTCGTAACGGTATCTTTTGCATAGGTGGCATGCCCCGTATAACCGCCCGGGTTTTCCGTCCACCAGTGTGTAGCTGCACTGACGGTGTTGTTCGGTCTTCCGGCAGCGATTGCGCCTGCAAATCCCATTTCCAGGATGTCTACCTCGCCATTATGCGGCCAGGTGCCTCCTGTTGCTCCTAGCATCCAGAATGCCGGCCAGAGGCCATTGCCGACCTTAGGGACTTTAATACGGGCTTCCAGTGCCCCATACCGGAAGGTAACCCTGCCGGCAGTCTTGATACGGCCGGAAGTAAATGGCTTACCGCCCATGTCCTCCCGTCTGGCTTCAATCACCAGATGCCCGTTCTCAATACGGACATTTTCCGTGCGGTTTGTGTAGTATTCCATTTCCGCATTGCCCCAGCCACAGTTCCCCTTGGCACATCCATCGCCTGTCTCATAGGTCCAGGTCAGCGGATTTAAGGTGGCTGTGCTGAAGTTTTCCTCCCAGACAAGCTGTCGCTGGGCAGATGTAATAGATGGTAAGAGTGACAAACAGACCATGGTCATCAGCCAAAGCCGCTGTTGCACCCGGATCGTTGGGTAAACCGGTTTTTTCATTTGGTTAATTTTAAGGTAACGTGAACGTGGTTTTAAAAACGATTTTTCAGGATCGGTATTAAGACTTACAAATATCCTTATAACCGCTGCATTAGTGTCTCTCTGTATCAGATGTCAGTAGTTTTCAGCAGCGGGGTGCATTGCTGGAAGTTCAGGACTGTATTGGTTTTTCAGATTTTTCAGCCACCGCGAGCAGAAAGTCGTACAAGGTCACTTCCGCAGGTATCTCCAGCTTCTTCCGCAACCTGTATCTGCTGGTTTCCACACCTCTTACCGAGATGCCCAGTGACTGCGCGATCTCTTTGGTGGTCAGGTTGATCCGTAGATAGGCGCATAGTTTCAGGTCCGTCGTACTCAGTTCCGGATACCGGCGCTTGAGTGTGAACAGGAAGTTGTTATGCACTTCATCAAAGTGTCTGGAGAACTGCTCCCAGTCTTCTTCATTGTTCTCCGCTTCCTCAAATAATCGCAGTACTTTCTTGAACAGCCCCTGCTGTGGCTCGATCTTTTTCATGGCCGATAACAGCTCCTCCTTGATGTTGGACAATACCTTTCCCCGGTGCAGCAGGTACATCGTGGCGGTGGCCAGTTCCCTGTTCTTAAACTGGACTTCCGACGTAAGTTTTTCATTCTGCAGACTGATCAGCTCCTTCTCCCGCTGCTCTTTCTCAATATGATGCCGTAGTATCAGTTGCTCCTGTTTCTGCTGATAGCGCTTCCGCTGCCGGATGAATTTTTTCTTCTGACAGATATATCCGCCGCACAGTAATGCCAGTCCTGCAAATAGGTATATGCCCCTGGCCAGCGTGGTCTGATACCAGGCCGGTAAGATGCGGAAAGCGTAGACTGCCGGTCGTGATACATTACCGAGGTTATCCCTGGCGCGGACTGAAAACGTATAATAACCGTAAGCAAGGTTGGTATAGTCTTTTTCTGTCTTCGGCGACCAGTCACTCCATCCCTGGTCGAATCCGGCCAGCCGGTAGCTGTATTCGATCGTATTACCCTGACTGTATATCGGAGCGGCATATTCAAAGTGAAAACCGGAATAGGCATGGGGCATTGCTTTACATGAATGATTTCCCGGGGAATGATACCCGCCGAAGAGCAGACTGTCTTTTTTACCGTGGGCGGTCACCTGACCGATCAGCACCACCGGCAGGTCCCGTGCATGACGATAGTGCCGGTAATTAATGTGATACATTCCCTTCTCCGCACCCACGAAAATATTCTCGTCATTGTAAGGGTAGAGGAATTCAAATCCGCTGACCACCTGGCCTTTTAACTCAGGAAAGTACACGATGCTGTAAGGATGTTCCGCCACTGGTTTATGGAAGTCTATGACACCCGGCATTTTATCTGATACAAACCAGATATTGCCACCTGCGTCTTCGGCGAGATGCTGCAGCGGAATGTCTTTCAGCACGGGGTATAACCAGGGAGAGGGCGTAAACTTCTTCCGCCCGGCATCATATTCATATACCCCCGCCTGTGTGGCCACTAGTGTCTTATTCCGGATACGGAATACAAAATTATTGTAGTCTGACGGGAGTCCGTCTTTACTGGTGAACAACGTGAACTGTAACAGACTATCTTCCTGTATGTGCATGCGGAAAACCCCTCTGTATGGATGTGACGCCCAGACAATGCCATCATCCTCCACGGTAATAAAACGCAGCGATTCAAACAATCCCCTGACCCGCTCGGCGCCGGCCAGTGTTTTACCGTCACTGTGTATCCGTTGCAGACCGGTATAACCTCCTGCGAGAATATGATCGGACAACGGCCTGAATAACCAGCAACCAGTCATCTTTGATACCAGCCTCGCCTCTCCCTCACTGATCTCAAACGCCCCTTCATGATGCCCCATCAGTAAATGATCGCCTATCTGGCTCAGGTTCCACACCTGCCCCTGTGTATGTTCGATCCTTCGGAAATGACCTTCCAGGAAACTCAGGTCTTTTTGTGTGCCGATAAGTGTACTGAATACACCATCCGATGTGCCGATGTACAATTCATTCTTGAAGATCGTGGCCGTGTAAGACGTAAGGTACCGTTTGCCATCGGGCAATATTTGTTTAACCGCTGTATTATACCGCACCAGGTCAATACCATTATCCAGCGTCAGCCAGATATTCCTGGCCGGATCAGTAAAGATCTTCAGGACACTGTTATGTTGTAGTCCCTCATCAACCGTAAATCGCTGGATGATATGCCCGGTCTCCCGGTTGATAATATAACAGCCGCCATAGGAGGTGCCTATCAACAGTTGTTTATCCCCCCATGTCTTTGCACAATAGATCTGTTTATCCCTGAATATATCGTCGGCCGATGTCCGGAAGGGAGATAACTGTCCGCCACATAATTTAAAAATACCCTGTTTTAATGTACAGATCAGCAGTGTGTCCCCACCACCATCCATTACCTCCCTGACCAGTAGCTTTTTGTCCGCTATCTCTGTGCAAACAGATTCCCATTTTCCGTTCCGGTATTGTAACAACCCCTGGGCTGCATCCTGTGCAAATACGCCCTGCCGGGTATGACTTAACAGTCGCCATTCTGACACTGCCTGATACACATGGAGTGTATTCCGGTCATAGTGGAATATCTTATTGGTACCCCGGAAAAAGACACCATTGTCATGTATGACAATGTCCCAGATATCAGCAAACTGATCTTTCCGGTTCCGGACCTCTGGCTTCAGTGATGTATACCGCAATATTCCATCCGCATCGGCGAGGTAATAGCCGAAGTCATCCTGGGCGCCTATGTAAATGCGTCCATCAGTATCCGTTTTTACGGCCCGTAAGCGGGTATGATTAGGCACGGGGAGTATTTGCCAGGAGTGACCATTGAACGTCATCAATCCTTCATTGTTTGCGAAATAAAGGATGCCGTTCCTGTCCATGTCCAGGTCCCAGGTTTGTCCGCCACCTGGATATTGCTGGCGTGTATAATTAATAACCGGCGGCAGCCCGATAATTTGTTGTGCGATAGTAACGGATGTGCACAGGATAGACAGCACAAGCAGGGTGAGCTTGTTCATTTTCCATAACGTTTTTCTAAAAATAAGGATAATATGCCTGGAAGTAGCGGTGACGTAAAGAATGTTTATTGATAATCAATATGGTATCTTGTAGTTGTAGTAGAATAGACGTACCCCTGAAAATGACCCGGATAGAAATTAAGCACATCTTTGCGCTTATTCATTAATCCTATCTCTACGTTATGTCAAAGAAAACCTTTTCCACGTTCGTGAGTATGCTGCTACTCACCGCTGCTGTAACTTCCTGCACAAAAGAAAACAAGGCTGATCAGTCGCCGAAACTCTCTGTTGAAGATAAAACCGTTGGCGCGGTAGCGGCGGCGAAGTCTTATCAGCTGATCTGGTCAGATGAATTTGATGGCACGAGCCTGAACACCAGCAAATGGCAATATGAGAATGGCAACCTGGGTGTTAACAATGAAAAACAGTTTTACCAGACCCAGAACGTATCCGTAAGTAATGGCAACCTGGTCATCACGGCACGTAAAGAAACTGTCGGCGGACAGCCATATACCTCCGGCCGTATCAACACCAATGGCGGCAAGTTCTCGACCACCTATGGCAGGATAGAATCCCGTATCAAGCTGCCCGCTATACAGGGCTTATGGCCTGCTTTCTGGATGCTGGGTTCCAGTATCAGCACCGGCACAGGATGGCCTGCCTGTGGTGAAATTGATATTATGGAACATGTGAACACCGGAAACACGATTCTCGGTACAATTCACTGGTTCAACACCGTGTATTCCTATTATGGCGGGAATACTACCACCACGCCGACCGACTACCACATATATGCGGTAGAATGGGATGCGTCAGCCATCCGCTGGTATGTGGACGGTGTACAGTTCCACGAGGCAAATATCCTCAACAACATCAATGGCACCGAAGAATTTCACAAACCGTTCTTTATTCTCCTGAATTTAGCTGTAGGGGGTAACCTGCCGGGTAATACCATTAATGACAATGCCCTGCCGGCATCCATGCTGGTGGATTATGTAAGGGTATATCGCATTAGTGAGACGACGGGCACTGCGCCGATTGGCGCTGTTATCACGATCAAAGGCAGTAATGGCCTGTTTGTAAGTGGTGAGAACGGTGCACAGGCAATGACCTGTAACCGCACGACGGCACAGGGATGGGAACAGTTTACTGTAGTAGATGCAGGCGGCGGAAAAGTAGCCCTGCGTAGCCAGAGCAAATATGTATCCTCCGAAAATGGCGCACAGGCCATGACCTGTAGCCGTACCACTATCCAGGACTGGGAAAAATTTGACTGGATAGATAATGGTGACGGCACCTTCTCCCTCCGTGGCAGTAACGGAGCTTACGTTTCCAGTGAAAACGGAACACAGGCGATGACCTGTAACCGTACCTCCATACAGGGCTGGGAAAAGTTCACCCGCTAGATGAGGCGGCTCTCTCCATTACCTTGATCATGACCTGAAGCTCCCATTATGCCCTGATTATAGCTGTATTATGCCCTTAACGCTCTCTTCGTGAAGGGAGAAATAAAGGTGTCATACAGGTGTAGTAAGGGTGTAATGTGAGCAACAGGCACTCAAACGTTACCACATGACGTTTTGCGACTGACAGTGATCGCGGTTGTCAGTGCATAAAAAAGTGCCGGCTGGCACCGGCACCTGTGACGTAAGGTTAATTGCTGTGTACTTAATGCAGGATCTTAATCCGGAGGGCTTTTAACCCCGATACCCCCTGCAGGTCTTCTACATCAAATTTCTCAATCTCATGGTCCAGGATGGATTGCGCCTGTAACTGCTCAACATACCCCAGGTACTCTGTTTCCTCGATACTATTGGAATAGACGATCGTGATCTTACCCAGCTGCGTGATGCGTTCAGACGTGTCTTTAATGAATGCCTTGTCAATACGTTTCTTGACGATCTCAAAACGCGCGTTATAACTACCATCCACATCGAACCTTTTCTCGTCCATCCGGAAACGAATAGAGATCGGAGAGTTGTATACCAGTATCAGGGTGGTCACTTCCAGTGGATAGGGTAGTTGTGGCTTCAGCGCATGGTGCGCGATCTCCATTTTACACAGCGTCCGTAACTGCCACAGACGCAGCTCATATAAATGCTGCATCTCAAACGTCTTTTTAGGCGCTATCGAATGTCCAATGTACAGGTTATGCTCTACCCCATCTGTTTTGAATCGTTCAAAATAGTGAGGATAGACCCGCTGCGCGGCTGCCTGTGCCTTATCTATAATGGCGGTCACCTTCTCATTGATGGCGGCTATGGTAGACTCGTATTTTCTTCGTTGCAGATGGAATTTTCCATATGTCTTGTCATTGCCAGCAAAATAGTCCTGCACAGCGGTATCGGCACCAAATGAATGCAGCACCGGATGTACATCATTGACAAGATAGGCATTGATCTGCTGCTCTGTCCCGGCCCGTAACGGGAAGGAAAGGTCAAACAGGAACTGACGTAACTGCTCCTGTATTCCTTCAAAAGGGCCGAATTTTTTTAATAACTGTGACAGGGTCTTTACCTGTAATAGCAGGTCTTCCTGGACACTGCTGTTGCGTACTTCAGAAGAACCCTTGATATCGATCTGTCCATACAGCGGATATACATCGCGGAAGACTATTTCATGCGGGTTGTATTCCTTTCCCGCATGATGATGTACGATCAGGCGTTCTGCCTCTTTACGGAATTTCCAGTATACGCTTTCATGTATGGAGGTGTAATTATTCTGGATCACCGCCTGCACTTCATTCTGCATTTCTGCCAGCATCCTTTCTACCGTATCTGTCAGGAACGGCATGACCACTTCCAGCTTGTTGGCGTTGATGCTGTTCAGTTCCTTTGCGCGTATGGACACCATTTCCAGTACCCCGAGCAAATGTCCGTTCTTTACGACCGGCGCGAGGATGAAACTTCTGATCCCTTTTTTATAAAAGTACCCGGCCAGTTTGTTCTCCGGATCAGCCGCCAGGAATTCATCCAGGTCAGATACGGCGAAATATTGTTTGTTCTTCACCACACAGGCATAGGAAGTGCTGCATAACAGTTTGTTTGCGGCATTCTGTTTATGTCCCTGCACGATAAAGCTATTCATCTGTTGCAGTCCGAAGGGATCAGTGGTGAAATGATCGTCATCCGGGTTATAAAGTGTAAAACCGACTTTAATATCCGGAATGCGGTAAATAGAGCGGAAGATCGACTGTATCTTGTCTTCAAATCCATCCGTGTTCAATCCCAGCAGCTTCTCCTTAAAGATGGATACGGCATTTTCCACGGTGGCATCGTATAATGTCATAATGGCGAAGCCTTTCAGTATCCAGCTGTCCGGCGGGAATTTCGTCTTCCATAGTGCCAGGTCATCGTAGTTATTCAGCAGCAGGTCAATATCATCCTGCGTGAGCGGCACGGCCTTTTCTGTCGGGAAGATGTCCAGAAAGTCCGCATTGTATAAGATCCTGTAGTGTTTGATCACGCCATCCGCCGTAGGGATGTCATAGAACAATGGTCTGCTGAAATCCAGCGAGGTGCCATAGAACTCATTAAGGATAATACAGCAGCTGAGCACATAGAACTGATGTTCATCAAAATCCCGGATGCTGAAGGAAAAACCAGGTCCAGCGGCCTTCAGGATGTTTTTGAAACGTTCTGTATGATTAAAGATGAGATCTACATAAGGCAGATTAACGGCTTTGATCTCGTTCATTGTCAGCGCAGAGGGGAAAAAGTCCGTCAGTAGACGGCGGATCAGTCCCTCGTTCTTCTCAATATGATCGGTAGAGTGAATACCATCTACCAGCTCAGGGCACTGAGCTACTTCTTCCAGCAAGGCGCGGGCACGGTTAGATGCCTCACTTGCGGGGCCTGCTGCCTGTTTTTCCAGTTGAGCAACTAACTGGTAAAAACTGAGTTGAATCTTAAACGGGCTGTCCGGAAACGAATGCAGGTTCATGTTCTTGTTATCTTACCAGCATAAAAGTAATCATATTTTACCTGGTTTCCGGTATATCAGCACATGACAGGTACCTGTTGCTGTCCGAAGCACCGGTAAGCCCGATCGATCTGCACGTGAAAGCAAGGGGTGGAGTATGCCCTGCTGAAATATAGTTTTTATTACCACGAACAGCTACTAAAAATAGTACGGTCTGTCCGGTAGTGCCGGACATGTTATTTAATTACCTTTTTCATTCCAGTAATACGCATCCGGATATTGTCGTTTGCCAAAGATGGAAGTACCTACTCTGACGATGGTTGCTCCTTCTGCAATGGCCGTTTCGAGGTCTCCGCTCATCCCCATACTAAGTGCAGCTCCATCTTTTGAGAGCAGACCATCACGCAGCGCGGCATCTCTTATTTCACGGAGTAATCTGAAGGAAGGTTTAACTTTCTCCGGATCAGCGTCAAACAGACCTATCGTCATTAATCCTTTGATACGCATTGTACCATAGGACCGGATCTTCTCTATCAGCCGGATGGCTTCATCGGGATGTACGCCGAATTTGCTTTCTTCGAAGGAGGTATTCACCTGGACGAATATATCCAGGAAGCGGTTTTCGTATTGTAATCTGCTGTCCAGTTTCTCAACGAGATCGGGGCGGTCAACAGATTGAATACAGTGCGCGTACTTCAAGACATCTTTGATCTTATTGGTTTGTAAGTGACCGATAAAATGCCTTTGTATGGGCAGTGTTCCCAGCAGATAATCTTTCTCTTTTAGTTCCTGTACTTTATTCTCACCGATCAGTGTTTCACCGGCATCAATGACAACTTTCACTTTTTCTGCGGAAACGGTTTTAGTGGCGAGCAGGAGTTGTACATCCTCCGTAGATCGTCCGGCCATTTTAACTGCGGACTGTATCCGTTGTTTAACCAGGTTAAGGTTGGCGAGGATATCGGCAGTATATGTTTCAGTGGTCATGACATGCAGTTAATAATGAATGGATATATATTGGCTATAACCGTTTAGGTGAGATGCACAATGGCAGGAGAAGACAGCATGCCAGCAGTTTAGCCTTGCTGTTGTACATGTTCCGGGCAATCCAGTCGTAAGGTGTCTGGTACGAGTGGTATGTTCAGCAGGTTACAGAAATGTTTGCTTCCATTGCCGGAGTAGTGTGTACAGGAAAAGCACATACGCTGCATGCTGATAATATTTTCTTTATGCAGGCTGAATATGAGGTCCAGCAGGATGGTTTTCAGACCAGTTTTCTGGGCGTTCGTCAGCTGACTGACCTGTTTTAATAAGGTATTGGCAAAGCCACCGGCAGATTCAGCCGTCTTCTTTCCCTGGGCGGTCAGTTTGAGCACAGAGGCGCGGCTGTCAGCAGGATGCTCTTTCTTGATCACCAGCTTTTTCTCGGTCAGCACTCTGATCACGTCACTCATCGTTGCCTTGGTTACATTGAACTCCTTCGACAGGTAAGTGACGTTTGCTCTGCTATCGTCGTGCGTATGCAGGAAGATGATGGACTGTATCTGTATGGGACTGAGACCAAGTTCTTTTGACTGTTCCCATAGCAGTACGCGGAAGGATTCACCTACGCGTTCCAGCGCAGCAACGATCAGTGCATCGTTGGAGGAGTTCTGTGTGTCCGGATTGAACGGAATTGTGTGTATGTTGCTCATTGTCTGTATAACTGTTAACCTGCCTGAATGCACCTGATCTAAAGCACGACGGTCGTTGATCGTATTGATTTTATCCGCCGGCAGATCAGGGGCGTAAGATGCCCCTGACCTGCTTCCCGGAGGGATAAAAATACGTTCTTTAGTTATTACATCCCTGCATTTCTATGATAGCATATCCCTGACGGTTAATATCGGCTACTACATCGGCGTCAGCTTCCTCAATATGACAGAAACGGCATTCACTGGTGGTCAGTGGCTGACCTTCCTGGCCTTTTTGTGCGATGTATTCACGACCGAAAGCATGGATCTTGTTTTCGTCTTTCAGGTCAGCAGGAACCAGTATATCAAAGTGCATGACAGCACCATTCTTTTTGGAGACATAAGTGTCAAAAACTGAAACTTTCATATATTATATTTTTAGGTAGATCCAAAGGAGAAGGTAATTCTACCCGGACCTGGTTTGTATGATTTATTTTGTCTGATAAGGAAGAGAAAGGTTTTTAGACAGTACACTGTAGACCTTGTACACACCGAGCATGGGCATGCTGCCACCCTGCGGATGTTCTCCGCCTTCGCCAGTCACTACCTGCATGTAGGCGGCTACGGCGTCGTATTTAAAGTTTGTGTTGAAACGTACTCTGTAGTCAGGAACGACGATCCTGATCGCATTGCCTTCAGTAACTACCTGGAAGCCGGGAGAGTCCATATACATCGGCATACCTGGATTGGTCTTAGGCAGCACTACTGATTTATCAGCAGGGTCAAATTCTTTTACAGCCAGGCCACCGGGAACACGCTTGTCTTCTGTGAGCACTACCCAGTGCGGATGCCATACTATCTTATCATTTGCGTAGTTACCATCGCCATTTTCATCCCATAATGGCGTGTCATCGAAGTCAGGGTGGGCGGTAATGGCCAGTGCGAGAATGCCGGCTGTTTTGCTGAAACCGACGTCTTCAGGACGCAATGTGGTAGGAAATACGTACCCATCTACAGGGGCGCCATTCATCTTTCCTGCGGGTTTGGAAGTACTTTTTCCAGCCTGTCCTTTTACGATGATCTCAAACTCCAGCTGGCCCCATTTCTTATTATGTGTTACGCTAGCGGATACGATTTGATAATCGGCTTCATTGACTGTGGACTTTGGCTTTTTACAGGAATCGCAATCCGGTCCGGCGAAGGCGGACAAAGTAAAGGAAAGTGCCAGTACTAGTAGTATTGCTATGCTTTTCATGATGATCAGATTTGATGAATAATGATTTGATACATCAAATATAGGTAGGAATCCTAACTAATAAAATTTTTCTTTTTTCGGGTTGATTTTAAGGAGATGAGAAAGTAGCGATACTGGATGGTTTATCGGGGTAGGGTAAAAAACTTTTTGCTTTTGAAAACCATGGGAAATAAATAACCGTATCTAATCATGTATCGGTTTTAGATCATAGGTAAACATCGCGCAAACCCGCTAAGACCGTATAAGGAAGCAGATATAGTATAAATGCCATTCATCCTGTCAGTGCACATGTACAGGTATGTTGCGTTCATTAATCCACATCTTTTTTATGAATAGAAAATTGAAGCAGATCCTGCTATGGGGCGGAGGTATATCCTGTTGTCTGATAGTAATGCTTGCGGTCCACATCTACATGGTGACACGACCCAAGCCGCCAGGTGCTAATACCCGCATCATGGCCAGAATTGACATCCGCGAGGATATTACCCAGCAGGATGCGGATAAGATATCGGGATGGTTATATAAGCAGGAAGGCGTAGACAGGGTGATGATCAACCCCGTAACTAACATCGTGGTCTTCACGTACTTTCCTGTGAAAACAGATGCTACCCGTATTGTAACCAGTTTTCAGGCCGCATTTCCTTATTCTTCAAAACGGTATATGCCCAGTCGGGAAGAAATGCAGCAGGGTTGTCCTGCTATGGCACAAACATTTACCGCAAAGCTTACAGGCGTATTCAGACATTTATTTTAATGCTGCGGTCCGCTTAGTGTATCCTTAACCGGCCCATCAATGGATGCGATATGTGTTGAGTAACATATATCATGGGCTTCTTGTGTCCGGCACTCTCAATCAATACATCATAATTTCTAATTAACATCTCGTATGAAAAAATTAACGTGGTTATTTATTCTCGGCCTTATTGCTACTGGAGGATTTATGAGTTCCTGTAAAAAAGACGACGCGCCTGTTGTGACAAAAATGTCTTTGTACGATTCTCTTGGTGGGTCTGCAATGGTCAATGACCCTGCGAATAGCGGTATGAAGATAGAACAGGGCCGACTGGGTCTCCGTTCTGTAGTGGATAGTGCCATTTTTGTGATTGCAGGTGATGCCAGGATCAATGGTTTCTTTACGGTATTACTGACAGAGGTGACCAGCGGAAATACCAGTGGATTTGAAGCGTTGAGTAAGAATCTGACTGATTTCTTTTGTGTGGCTACAGGTGGTAAGGGCTTTACCTATGGTGGATTGAATATGAAGGATGCACATGATCCGGCAAAAAATACCCGCATGAATGGTATGGCTTCCAACGCAGATTTTGATGCATTTATTGCTGATCTGGTAGTAGCTGCAAAGAAGAATGGTTTATCTGATCAGCTGATAGGCCAGGTAGGCGCGCTGGTGGAAACACTGAGACCGGTGGTTGTGCAGAAGAGCTAAATATGGTGGACAGAGCGCTGTAATTATATGTGGAACAACAGCGACCTATATTTATGACAAGAAAGAGGTCTTCGCTTTTAGCGGAGGCCTTTTTTTCTTTTCCAGTTAGTTAAGTGATAGTAACGGCATAACGAATGACGTCTATCAGTTGCAGTACTGTTATTTATTTTTTTCGAATAGCTGCTGATGTACTAAATTCGCACATCATCAAGAATGAATATGCACTTACATTTGTTTGATAAACTCGTTTACAGTAAACGCAGAAAGCAGCTCACTGCAAATGTCGGAAAGGGTCTGATCCTCCTTATGGGAAATGAAGACAGCAGTATGAACTATGCCGACAATACTTATCCGTTCCGTCAGGATAGTACTTTCCTTTACTACGCAGGTATCGATATAGCCGGACTGGCACTTGTACTGGATACTGAATCCGGAGAGGAGATCCTTTTCGGCAGGGAAGCTGGTATAGACGATATCATCTGGACAGGGCCATTGCCTTCACTGCAGGACCTGGCAGATATGGTAGCTGTCGGAAAGACACGTGCATATGCGCAACTGGGAGATGTGCTGAAGCAGGCGAAAGCGGCTGGCCGTCAGATACATATTTTACCACCGTACCGTCCTGAGAACAAGATCAAACTGGCTGAATGGCTGGACGTACCCGTGGCTGCATTAACCGGAGTTGTATCTCTGGAACTGATAAAAGCAGTGATCGCACAGCGTGAGTGTAAGGACGCAGATGAGATAACAGAGATGGAGAGAGCGGTATCCGTGAGTGTGGACATGCATATGGCTGCGATGAAGTATACAAGGCCGGGCATGAAGGAGTATGAGATCGCTGCGAAAGTAGAAGAGGTGGCATTGGCGGCAGGAGGAAGACTATCCTATCCGACGATCCTGACGATCAATGGGCAGGTACTCCATAACCATTCTTACGGCAATACCGTGCAGGAAGGACATATGATCCTGTGTGATGCCGGTGCGGAAACAGCTATGCATTATGCGGGTGATCTTACGAGGACATTCCCCGTGGGCAAACAGTTCACTAACCGTCAGCGGGAGATGTATCAGGTGGTACTGGATTCGCTGGACCATGCGGCAAGTCTGCTGAAGCCAGGTATTCAGTATAAAGAGGTACATACACAGGCATCTATCAAATTAATAGAAGGCCTGAAGACACTGAACCTGGTAAAAGGTGATCCCGCAGAGGCAGTAGCAGCTGGTGTACATACCCTGTTCTTCCAGTGTGGTCTTGGACATATGATCGGACTGGATGTACATGATATGGAGGACCTGGGTGAGCAGTATGTTGGTTATTCCGAGACACTGAAAAAGAGTACCGCGTTTGGCTGGAAGTCCCTGCGGCTGGGCCGTGAACTGAAGCCAGGATTTGTACTGACAGTAGAACCGGGCATTTATATTATACCAGAGTTAATAGATCGTTGGGTCGCTGAGAAGAAACTCAGTAACTTTGTTGATTATAACACGCTTGCTACTTATCGTGACTTCGGAGGTATCCGTATAGAAGATAACTTCGTGATTACAGAAACAGGCAGCAGAAGGCTCGGAAAAGATCTTCCGAAAACAATTGCTGAAGTGGAAGCAGTGAGACAGTAGACTAACCCATTTATTATAATAGAAAGGCGTCCGCAGTTTGCGGGCGCCTTCTTCATTACAGGTGATAGAACGGCCGTATCATGAACGTGCCAGCGAGGCTATGGGTGCTGTAGCCGGCGCCGGACAAAGACAGGCGACGATGACAAGCACCAGTGTTATCACGCCTGCTACTGTACGGATAGTATGCAGATATACCCATGGCTGTTCAAATCTCGCGCGCATCCTTGCGATGTCCTGCAGAGAAGCTGTAGTTAGCGGAAACTGATCCAGCATATCATTCAGTGGTACATTGCCGAAGGCAGTCACACCAAATGTCCCTGTGAGATAGATGATGGTGGCTGATAATAACAGCCAGAAACGTGCGTTGAAGGTGGGGCTATATTGTATGTAGGTGCATAGTGGCAATAACAACGCTGCGCCTATGAAGCTCATGAAGAATACAGGATTGAGGATGGCCCTGTTGATCTGTTGCATGCTTTCCAGGTAGGTGTAGTCACTCACCTTTGATAGTCCGGGAATAACGGAGCATGACCATGCATAGAACAGTCCACTGATCAGGGCGGTGGTGACTGCGGCAGATACTATTATGATGTTGGAAAATGTAAGCATCTTGCTGGTGTTTGAGTGTATCATCATTTATATTTTCTTAAACTTTTGATATAGGTAGATATGGCATAGATCTGATCAGCAGAGATACGTTTTCTGAAAGAAGGCATGATCCTTTTGCCATTGCTGATCTGTTGGATGATGGCACTATCGGACAGACCGCTCTGCCGTAAATTTTTAGCCCCGAACAATCCTCGGGTACCGTCATTACCATGGCAGCGGGCACAATAATGCTCATACAGTTGCTTTCCCTCATCAGAACGGGTGGAGAAGGCCATAGTAATGATCACATAGAGGAGAGCTGCGATGAATATGATGTTCGTCTTCATCCTTTTTTTACTACAAAGTAAGCACGGGAGAGCAGGGAAAAATAGAACAAAACCGTCAGTATTGGCATCCTCAAACACCAAAGGCAGCCCCGATAAGCAGGGCTGCCGACAGATCGTCAGTTAGAATGTGGATCGGTTACCCGCTATGAAACTTTTATCTGAGGGTACCTTTGACAGTAACCCCAGCGTTGTTGTGTTTCACGGGTTTCGTCCAGTGTGTAAATCGCAAATTTAAAAACGAAGTTTTCAGTGCCTTTACGCGCAACTCCCGTATGATAAGCGCAGAAGGTTTGGTCTTTGGTGATAGCAGGCAACCCGTCAGGACTTTTTAAAATGGTGTTTCGACTCCTGCACGGGTGCTTGTCAGAATATGTGATTTAAGTGGTGTGATAAATTACCTACGCTGTTCCGGCTTTTCGGTTTCCGGCATGAAAAAGGTATGAAGGCTGCCCTCCGGCAGACCAGCAAAAGAGATTGTAATATTGTCGGCGGACAATAATAAGTAGTGCAGCACGTATGAACAGGGTATCCGGGCATAATGGACATGCCGGTGACGTGCCCGTTAAAGGCCTTAGTACATCATATGGTCTTATGATGTACCCGGAGGTAAATATATGTTCATGATCGTCCTGGTGCCAGGAGTGAAGTAATGAAGGTCCGTATAAGACAGGTTATTTGAGTTCAGTCAGCAGTAATAACAGGAGATAAGTCGTTTTGTTCGGGAAAATTGAAAAAAATCAAGAGGTATAGGGAAGAGGATCTCTTATTCTTTACTTGGCGTGACTTCATATAGTCTGGTGCCTATTTCCTGTTCCAGTGATACGGGAATAGTCGAGGCCACATCGCCCACCGGAGCATATCGCAAAGTTTCTTCATCCCAGGCAAAAATATACGTTTCGCTGCCATTAAAACTTACATTATAACGTTGTTCGTCGTTAAATGAAAAAGGTTCCGCTTTCACCATGTATGGAACACCGTCAACTAATAAGTTAAATGATAATTTATTCATAGTTTTCCATTTTTCAGTTAAGCGCACAATAATCAGACCTTAATGGCAATCCCGGCTATTTAATATTAGTGCGTTACTAAAAATAGTAACGAAAGAATTCCTCACAGTGGGATGCAAAACGCACTGGAAAGGCAACAGGTGCAAGTGAGTGTAATGATACTTACGAGGGAAGATTTTCTTATAAACACTTAGGTATGATGTTTGTGTGTTGGTCAGCACCCCCTGGAATACCGGCAGACGTATTATTGAAACCATCTATTCTTAACTGAGACCGAAGCCATTTATCCGGTATATCAGGGGCATATCGACCATATAGTAAAAACCTTTCTTACCTCAATTTTTATTGGAAACACTTAAATCAGATTTCACTCATGAAAAAAACTTTTCTTCAGTTGTGCACAACTGTGACCCTGGTTGCTGCCTTATTTACTGCATGTTCAAAGCAAAGCTCTGACGAGGCCACAGAAGCAAAACCAGAAGGCGCTGCAACAGTCAACTACGAGATTCAGGCCGTTAATCCTACAGGCTCTATAGCAGGAGATGGCGCGGAGCGTCTTGGACGTATCATTAACGATCCTGCGGCTGCCAACTTTCCATCATTAAGGTTCGATCTGACCTGGGATAGCATCAAGGTGAGGTTCCGGGAGTTAAAATTTGCTGCCCAGAGCGGGCCGGATGAGATCAGTATGAGCATCAAGACCGATCGTTTCATTGATATCCTGGATAGTGCATCATTAGGCAGTATTACGCTGCCTGTTGGCGAATTTGACCGCGTAAAAGTGTATGTACGCGTACAGGGTGATAAGGCTAAACCGGCTGTACTGTTAAAAGGCCGGATCACCTGGCAGGGTAGTGAGATCCCTGTAGAGGTGGTGATTGCGGGTAAACTTGAATTAACTGCATCAGGTAAGGATGTTGCGATCGGAGCGGACGGACTGACTTTCGACGGAAAGCTGAAGCTGGACCTCAATCTTGTGATGACCAAACTGCAGATAGGAGATTTTACCGGTACATTCACAGGCGGCAAGATCGTGCTGAACATCGATGCCGACCTGGATACCAACAACAGGATCAAATCTGCACTGGAAAGCAGTCTCTCTGTTGAGCATAAGCAAAGATAGTCATGTTATGATAACCATCAGGTAAAGAAGGTGAAAGCCGTCCGCCATTTGGTGGACGGCTTTTAAATTTGCTGAATAAGACTAAATAGTCTAATTTTGATGGAATCAATTATCTCTGAAGATGAAAAAGTCAGAACGAACGAGGCAGATGATAATAGAGCAGGCTGCGGACATATTCAACGAAAAGGGCGTTGCAGGTACTTCCATTGACGAAGTGCTGCAGGCCGCTAAAGTGGCGAAGGGCTGCCTGTACGGACATTTTGAAAGCAAGGATGAATTGGCATGTGCAAGTGCTGAATATCTGCTGGACAAGGTGACACATCGGAGGAATAATTTATTACAGCAACATAAGACGGCGGTTGATAAGCTGATCGCCTATGCCGAGATGAACCCAAATCCCCTGGATGATACCTTCATTCACGGGGGCTGTCCAATACTCAACTTCGGTGTAGATACAGATGATACCAATCCTGCTATCAGGCAGAAGGTACAGGGAGTCATTAAGACGGCCACCAGGCACCTTGCATTGATCATTAAAGAAGGAGTGACAGCCGGAGAGTTATCTCCTGATATACACCCGGAAGAGTTTGCGATCAAACTTTTTGCCACTATGGAAGGTGCTTTTATGATGTCACGTGTAATGGGATCACCAATCCCCATGAAGACTGCCATGAAAGCAATGAGAAAAGAGATCATCAACTATAGCCTGATATAAAGTATAGAACAGCCCGCACAAAACGGGCTGTTTTTTATTGGTAAGTAAAAGACTAAATGGTCTATAGATGTAATAAAGGAAGTATATATTTTTTTGTAATAAAATGGACTGAATGGTCTTAATCATAAGGAATAATAATCATCATGGAAGCACAAGACAGAAAAACAAGACTAAAAGAAGAGATCCGCGCTAATATACTGGATGCCGCATTTAAACTGGCGAAAGACAACGGCTGGGAAGCAGTCAGTATGCGTAAGATAGCCACTATGATATCGCATACGGCCCCGGTTATCTATGACTACTTTCAGAATAAAGAAGCCATATTAAAAGAGCTGAGCCGTGCAGGTTTCCAGCAGTTAACAGCCAGAATGACGGAGGCGCAGCAGCTGCATGAACAACCAGAACAGCAGCTGGAAGCGGTATGGGCGGCCTACCTTGATTTTTCTCAGGTAGAGAAAGAGTATTATCAGCTAATGTTTGGGCTGGGTGTTCCGGTAAGTGCCAATCATACAACATTGCCTGAAATAGCCGAACCGCTGGCACTGGTGCAGCAGGTGATAAGACAATCGGCTGTTGCGGAGCAATTGTCGGAAGAGGAAGTAGTACGCAGAAGCTGGTTACAATGGTCGGTTGTACATGGGCTGACTGCCCTGGGCAGCCTGTTCAGAGAGGATAGAGAAGTGTTTAACAAACAGGTATTACAGGATGTACTACGGAACACCGCTGTGGCGACGGCTGCCTGACAAGCTACCTTACGAAAGAAACGCCTTCCATCATATTGACGGAAGGCGTTTTTATTGTAACATGATCTTATTTATTTGATAATAACAAAGTCACCTTTATAAACTACCGTTCCTTCCGGTTTTCTGATCTCTGCAACATAGATATAGTTGCCCATCGGTATGTCTATCGCTCTCCAGTCATTTTTGTAATCATTGGACTGATACACCAGGTTACCCCATCTGCCATAGATACAGAGTTTAGAGCCAGGATATTTTTCCAGTCCGACGATGACAAACCTGTCGTTCACGCCATTGTTACCCGGGCGGAATGCATTGATGAAAGTCAGGTCCCTGGTCGAGGCGGCTGCTATCGTTACCGCTCTATTATTGGCCAGGTCTGTTTCTGTTTCATTTGCAGTCACATAGGCTGTATTAACGATGTGCTTATTGTTGATACGGCAGGTTAGGGTGATCTTCACCTCTTCATCTGGGAACAGCTTGTCAACACTACCGATCACTTTTCTGGCCGCGGGACTGGTGATGATGCTGCCCCTGCTGGTTGTATAGCTGGCAGGCATATCGAGCGCATTGGGCAATGAATCGGTTATACTGAGATTATTGAAGATCTTCCCACCTAAATTCTTCACCACGATCTCATAGGTGATGTTATCACCCAATACATAAAATGCACCATTGGTTGGCGGTGTCAGGGCACGTTTGCTGATCACCAGGTCTCCCTCCGGTTCACGTACTGTTACGAGTGTCTGTTCGCCCATATGACAGTTAGGGTCGGAAGGGTCACAGGCGACGGTGTTTTTGGTAGTCGTACCATCACTTACCTGCGCCACGTTGGTGATACTTGAAATGCCCTGCAGGTAATTATCTGTCCGCACGATGAAGCTCACCTGACTGATGGCATTTGGTTGCAGATTGACCACGCTGAAGTTGACCGTATTATTGATCAGCGCACCACCGCTTACATAAGTGGTATAGGCTGGCATCGGATCGAGTATGGTTAGCTGACTGATATTGGCATTGCCGGTGTTGCGAACATAGATCGTGTAGGTGATCTCTTCACCCTGTCCGATCTTACCGTCTGTATTATCAGCAGGTAATGCCGCCGTCTTCCATGTTTCGAAGGTGGCTGTGCCATTGTCATCATCGCTGATATTGACAGTAGCCTGCGCATTTCCTGTGCTGATCATCCATGTACCAGTTGTTGCAGTAGTTGCGTTGATCAGGTTCACAATAACGGTTTCGGTGCCTTCCAGGAGTTGATTGTCGATGACACTTACCGGTAGTGTGATGCTTTGCTGAGCAGCAGGGATCTTGATCATACCCGGCAGGGTTGTATAGTCGGTTCCGGCAGTAGCCGTACCCGATACGGTATAACTGATAGTGATATCGTCACTGGCGGTAAACCCTGTTGGCAGACTGATGGTGAATGCGCCGTTAGTGGAGGGCTCTGCGCCATCATTAGCAGGTGTGATACTGATGGTCTTATTAGCAGGTGTGTTGTCATCATCACTGATGTTAACAGTAGCTGTGTTGTCCGTTGTACTGGCAGTAAACGCGCCTGCGTTCACAGCAGATCCACCTGTCACAGTAACGATCACTGTCTCAGTTGCTTCAATTTCCTGGTCATCAAGAACAGGGACAGTCAGTGTAATGCTGTTTTGTCCTGCCGGAATTGTAACTGAAGTACCTAAAGTAGTATAATCAGTACCAGCAGTCGCCGTACCCGATACAGTGAAATTCACCGTAACTGGTTCATTGACGGTTACACCAGCCGGCATACTGATGGTGAATACTCCATTGCTAGATGGTTCTGCGCCGGCAGTTGTACCTGTAATACTGATAGTTTTATTAACAGGTGTATTATCATTATCGCTGATATCTACGGTAGCGTTACCATTGGTGGTACTCGCGGTAAACGCGCCCAGGGACATGGTTGTACCGTCTGTTATAGTAACAGTGACCGTCTCGGTCGATTCTATGAGCTGATCATCTATAACGGGTACGACAATATCTATGCTGTTCTGTCCAGCCGGTAGGATGATAACAGCAGCTAAAGCAGTATAGTCTACTCCGGCAGTTGCGGTGCCGGATACGGTATAGTTGACAGTAATATCTTCGCTGGCAGTAATACCCGTTGGTAAGCTGATAGTGAAGTGACCATCGGTGGCAGGTTCGGAACCATTGACAGCAGTGATACTGATCGTTTTGTTGACAGGGGTGTTATTATTGTCTGTGATGAGTACTGTGGCGGCATTGCCTGAGACACTGGTAGTGAATGCACCCAAAGTGGCACCGGCACCACTTGAGATACCTATGTTAACCGTTTCTGACTGCTCAATGATATCATCACTGATGACGATGATCGGTAATGGGACACTGTTCTGACCTGCAGCAATAGTAATCGTACCATTGATGGTGTTGTAATCGGTGCCGTTGATAGCGGTACCAGCGATGTTGTAGAGAACAGTGATGTCTTCATTGGCAGTAATACCCGTCGGCAGACTGATCAAAAATGCTCCGTTGGTGGCTGGTTCTGCACCATCAGCCGTTTTAGTGATACTTATTTCTTTGTTGGTAGCGACATTATCGTCATCACTGATGGTGATGGTTGCTTCGTTAGCAGTGCTGGCCGTGAAAGTACCCGCATTCGTTGCAATACCATCAGTTATCGTTACGATCACTGTTTCATTGCCTTCAATGATGTTATCATCTACTACAGGGACAGTAAGAGTGACGCTGTTTTGTCCAGCAGGGATAGTAGCATTGGTTCCCGGTGTAGTGTAGTCGATGCCCTCGGTAGCCGTACCCGCTATGGAGAGATTCACCGTTACGGGTTCATTGACAGTCACACCTGCCGGCAAACTAATCGTGAATGCGCCATTTGTGGCGGGTTCTCCCGCCTGGATAGCAGCCGTTACACTTATCTCTTTATTGGCGGTATTATTATCGTCATCACTGATGGTGACAGTCGCTTTATTAGCTGTGCCAGCGGTGAAAGTACCAGCATTGGTAGCAGCACCACCAGTTACTGTTACGATGACTGTTTCATCACCTTCAATGATATGATCATCCTGTACCGGAATAACCAGATCTACACTGTTTTGTCCAGCAGGTATAGTGACAGTAGTACCTATTGTTGTATAGTCCGTACCCTCAGTCGCCGTACCCCCTGCAGTGAAGTTCACTGTCACAGGTTCGTTTACAGTGACACCACCCGGCAAACTGATCGTAAATACGCCATTTGTAGCAGGTTCACCACCGTCATTGGTATGGGTAATGCTTATTTCTCTGTTCGTAGCGGTGTTATCATCATCGTTGATGTCGATAGTAGCGCTATTGGAAGTACCCGCCGCGAAGGCGCCCGCATTGGCAGCATTACCATCAGTGACTGTTATGATGACTGTTTCAGTTCCTTCAATGATGTTATCATCCTGTACAGGCACAGTAAGTGTGATGCTGTTTTGTCCTGCCGGGATAGTAGCAGTAGTACCTACCATAGCATAGTCAGTACCCTCAGTTGCAGTACCCGTGACGGTGATAGTAACCGTTACCGGTTCACTGACAGTTACACCTGCCGGCAAACTAATCGTGAATCCGCCGTCAGCAGAAGGTTCGGAACCATCATTCACAGCGGCGATGCTTATTACTTTGTTAGTTGCAATATTATCGTCGTCATTGATATTCGCGGTAGCATTATTGGAATTGCCGGCCGTAAATATACCTGCGCCTGTAGCATTACCGCCTGTTACGATAGCGGTCACCGTTTCAGTACCTTCAATGATACTATCATCCAGTACGGAGACTGTCAGTGCGACACTGTTTTGTCCCGCGGGAATCGTTACCGTGGTACCTAAAGTAGAGAAGTCAGTCCCTTCCGTAGCCGTACCTGCTACAGCGATGTTCACTGTTACGGGTTCGCTGACAGTAATACCTGCGGGCAGACTGACAGTGAATGCCGGACCAGTAGAAGGTTCACTTCCATCATTCGCCGCAATAATACTTATTTGTTTATTCGTGGTAGTATTGTCATCGTCGTTGATGTTGACCGTAGCCACATTGTCTGCACTACCTGTAAATATACCTGCGCCGGTGGCAGATCCACCTGTAATAGTCACGATCACTGTTTCCGCACCTTCGATCTCATTGTCATCGAGTATAGGAACGGTCATCGTTGTACTATTTTGTCCTGCCGGGATGGTAGCGGTAATACCTAAAGAAGTGTAGTCCGCATTGGCCGTCGCAGTCCCAGTTACGATGAAATTCACTGTTACCGGTTCATCTGCAGTGATGCCAGTTGGAAGACTGATCGTGAACAGCCCGTTTGTAGCAGGTTCTGTACCGTCATTCATGGCGACGATACTTATCTCTTTGTTCGTAGTGGTATTATCATCATCACTGATATTTACTGTAGCGGCATTGTTGGCGCTTGCGGTGAATGTGCCTGTATTGGTAGCTGTACCATCTGTCACTGTAACGACCACAGTTTCATTCTCCTCTATAATATTATCATCCAGCACAGGGACCGTGAGCGTTGTACTATTTTGTCCCGCAGGGATGGTCGTGGTAAGGCCGAAGGCATTGTAGTCGGCGTTAGGCGTAGCGGTACCCGCCACGGTGAAGTTTACTGTTACCGGTTCATAGATGGTAACACCAGCAGGCAGGCTGATAGTGAACACACCATTGGTAGCAGGCTCAGTGCCATCATTTGTTGCCGTGATACTGATCTCTTTATTAGCAGCAATATCATCATCATCACTGATGTTTACGGTAGCTATGTAAGTAACACTGGCCGTAAAAGTACCTGCATTTGTAGCAGCACCACCGGTTACCGTTGCGATCAACGTCTCCGTAAGTTCGATGGCGTTATCATCCAGTACCGGGACGGCGAGCGTTACACTGTTTTGTCCAGCCGGAATGATGGCCGTAGTGCCTACTGATGTATAATCCGTGCCCGCGGTTGCAGTCCCTGATATGGTCAAATTCACTATGACCGGTTCATTGACCGTGATTCCAGCGGGTAAGCTGATCATAAGTGCCCCATCGATCGCCGGTTCTGCTCCGTCATTCACGTTTGCAATACTGATGGTTTTATTGGTAGCAATATTGTCATCATCACCGATATTCACGGTAGCGCTGTTATTGGTAGCGCTGGCGGTGAAGCCAGTCAGATTGGCGCCTGTACCATTTGTAAGCGTTACGACAACGGTCTCGGTTCCCTCAATGATATTGTCATCGGTGACATTTACATTCAGCGGAACGCTGTTCTGTCCAGCGGGTAATATAACAGACGATCCCAGTACTGTATAGTCCGTGCCGGAAGTCGCTGTTCCTCCGACGCTATAACTGATAGTAATATCTTCTGAAGCAGTGATACCTGTTGGTAAACTGATGTTGAATAAACCATTGGTCACGGGTTCGGCAGCGTCACTTAACCTGGTAATGCTCAGTATTTTATTCGCAGCGGTGTTATCATTATCGTTAACATAGCCTACTTCGAATTGCTTACCAATACCAAAGACGCCCAGGGTAGTACCGGAACCACCCAGCAATTCTATATTGAAAGCTTCAGTGGTCTCAATGATCTGATCATCGATGGGGGTATAGTTAATTGTAACGCTGTTTTGTCCGGCGGGGATAGTTGCAGTACCACTCAGTGTGACGAAATCAATGCCTGTAACCGCCGATCCTATTCCGGCGCCTGGTGTATAGGGTGTAATGCTGTAGTTTACTGTGATATCTTCGGATGAGACCAGGGTTCCCGGCAGACTTACCCTGAAGTTTCCCACTGTAGATGGTTCGCTGGCAGCTGTTCCGGCATTCACATACAACTGTTTGTTGGCAGGCGTGTTTTCGTCATCTGCAATGATAACAGTAGCAGTTGTGGCAGCAGGATTCGTAGTGAATGTACCGGATGACGTGCCCGTTCCTCCGCTGAGTGTAAGGACGACTGTCTTATCGCCATCAAGGATATTGTTATTAAATGGTTGTGCTGTTATGGGTACATCGACGCTGTTCTGTCCGGAGAGGATGGTAGTGGTGTTAGTCAGCGTGGTATAATTTACACCGCCCACGGCGCTGCCGCCGGTTGTATAAGTGACATTAATATCCTGATTAAAGGTCACACCCGTCGGAAGGCTGATCCTGAATAGACCGTTGCTTGTACCTTCAACAGCATCGTTGATCTTTGCGACGCTCAGTACCCTGTTGGCGGGATTATTATCATTATCAGTGATGTTGATCACCGCATTGGATCCGAAGTTTATCGGGAAGCTGCCAAAGGAAGGACTACCGGCGCCTGATAAAGTGGCTCTCACTGTTTCGACAGGTTCGATATCGTTGTCGTCAATGACCGTTACAGTTACAATACCCGCGTTCTGCCCGGCAGGAATAACAGCTTTGCCGCTCAGCGCGATATAATCTGCATCTGGTGTGGCGGTACCATCTACTGTATAACTTACATTTACGTCATCAGATACGGTAATACCTGTTGGCAGGTATACCCTGAAGCTACCATTGGTAGATGGCTCGGCCGCATGAGATATCCAGGCTGCTCTGATCACTTTATTGATGGTGATATTATCATCGTCCGTGATGCTGACTGACGCGTTGGCATTCGTTGCGCTGGCGGTAAAGCTGCCAAGCGTGGCGGCAGTACCTCCTGTAACCGTAATTGCAGCCTGCTCTGTTAATTCTATCACTTTGTCGTCCAGTACAGACAGCGTAAGCATAGCCGTGTTCTGGCCTGCCGGGATGGTAAATGCTGTCCCGAAATTAACGTAGTCTGCACCAGCTGTCGCGGTCCCACCCTGGGTAAAGGCAACGGTAATGTCCTGCGCTGCGGTGACACCTGCCGGTAAACTGAACAGATACCCACCATTAGTGGATGGCTCAGCACCGTTTGATACAACGGAGATACTAATGATCTTGTTAGGCGCGATATTATCATCATCGGTGATGGTCATTGTTGCACTTGCATCAGTTGAACTAACCGGGAAACCCAGATGGGTAGGAGAGTTAGCACTGGTCACAGTTGCGATCACCGTTTCATTTCCTTCTATCACCTGATCATTGGCGACAGTCAAGGGTACGTTCACTCCCTGCTGTCCTGCGGGGATGACAGCCGATCCGGAAAGTGTGTTATAGTCGGTCCCGTTGAGGGCTGTTCCTGATAAGCTATAGTTGACTGTAATATCTTCCGTAAAAGTAATGCCGGTGGGCAGGCTGAATCTGAAGACGCCACCGGTAGCCGGTTCCGCTGCATCTGTTACTTTTGTGACACTGATGGCGGGCAATAACGCATATACTGAATATTCCCAGAGCGAATAGCCATAGTTAGAGCCACGCACGGTTCCCGACATCCTGACATATCTGGCGTTGCCACTGATCGGGATGGTGTTGTCCCGCATGTAGTTACCGGTGACTGTTTTAACAGTTGTCCAGCTACTGCCATTCGTAGAGATGTCAATTGTATAGTTGCTGCCATATGCAGCTTCCCAGTTAAGTACTACACGACACAGGTCATAGTTGGCGCCCAGGTCTACATAGATAAACTGTGGGTCACTGTGTGCACTCTCCCAACGGGTACCGGTATTGTTGTCTACCGCGAAGTTGCCGCCGTTTCCATTGGAAACAGAAGACACATATGTAGGACGGAATACAGCTACGTTTGTGCTGGAGCAGTAGCTGACAGGTTCTGTACCGATCACCTCAAAGTCATACAGTGAGAACCCATAGGCAGAGCCTCTTGTAAGACCTGTCATACGTACGTAACGGCCGTTGGCGGTGACGCTGTACGTCTTGGTCAGACCTGTATTCGCTGTTTCCGTGACAATGTTCGTCCAGGAGGCACCGTCCGGAGATACTTCCACCGTATAACCGGTAGCCAGTACCTGCCAGCGCAGGTTGATCGTGCAGATCGGATAGTTTTGTCCGAGATCCACCATGATCCATTGGTTATCACTCCATGCACTTTCCCAACGGGAAGTAGGATCACCATCAGTCGCTCTTATAGGCAGGTTGCCTGCCTGTATGGAAGAAGTGGTAACTGCTTTGCCTAGCGCGAGATCTTTGTTGCAGGTCTGCGCCAATGCCATCGGACTTAAAAAAGCCACTAACAGAAAAGTAAATAGAAGCCTAATCATTTTGTAATGCATAGGTTAGGGAATAGGTTGCCCGCGCAACCAGGTATATTGCTTTTATAGTCTACGATTATGCTAACTGGAAGCAGGCAGTCTCCTGAGTATCAATGCAGGAAGGATCACTTCTCACTTCATCAGCCCTTTTGAGGGAAAAAATGGAGGTTTCGGTATAGGAATGCTGTTGGCTAAAATTTATCGATCGGCAAATTTATTAAAATGATTTATTATTTTATATTAAATATATAATATACGATTGGGTGTAATTATTAGATTCTTTGTTTTTCAGCTATTTTATCTAATTTGGCCGCCAAGCCTATTTAAACAACTTTAGCAATGGATCGCGTTGATATTAAAAGGTTGGCGGAAAAACTTAATTTGTCTACTTCCACGGTTTCCAGGGCATTCAGGGGCAATAGTGACATTAATCCCGAGACAAAAGCCAGGATCTTATCCATGGCCAAGGAGTTCAATTATCAGCCTAACCACCACGCCAGTAACCTGAGGGAGAAGAAAAGCAAGACCATCGCCATCATTGTGCCGGAGCTGGCCAATAACTTCTTTTCACAAGCTATACATGGTATTGAGCGTGTAGCCAGGGAGAAAGGTTACCATACACTCATTTACGTGACTGATGATGAGTACCAGAAAGAGGTGGCATTTATAAATACACTGCACAATGGCCGTGTGGACGGTATTATCATGTCCGCTTCCGGTGAAGCGAATGATCATCAGTACATCAACAAACTGGAAAACAAGCATATTCCACTGGTGTTCTTTGACAGGGTATATGATGACATCAATGTGCCGAAGGTTACGACGGACGACTATGAAAGTAGTTTTGCCGCTACGCGCCATCTGATAGAGGAGGGTTGTAGGAATATCGCTTTCCTGGTGGTCAATAAAAGCCTTTCTATCGGTAACGTGCGTATGCAGGGATATCACGATGCACTGGAGGCCGCGGGTATTCCGTATAATACACAGCTGGTGATCGACTGTTCCAACGACTACGATGAGAACTTTGGTATATTATCCGCAGCTTTGAAGGAACAACGTCCCGATGGCATACTAGCCTCTGTAGAGCGCCTGGCTATCTCCAGCTATTATGTTTGTCATAATCTGAACATCCGTATCCCGCAGGATATCAGGATCGTTAGTTTTTCCAGTCTGGAAATTGCCTCCCTGCTGAATCCTGCATTATCAACCATCACGCAGCCGGCTTTTGAGCTGGGTACCAATGCCGCAGAGTTGTTATTCAAAGCCCTCGACAGTGATACCCCTGTAAATGACCACGTTGTCCTGAGCTCTACACTCAATCCACGAACATCCAGCACAGGCCGGACTACCAATATAGGTGGGAAGGGATAGTAAAAGAAACAAAACGAAAGTCCCGAATTTCACCCGTCTTATACAGTAAATATATCAAGTGGCTGGTAAACAGCGACTTGTTTTATTATTTACTCGTTTTTACCCGTTCTTTTTACGCTTATTTTTAACTTTTTTTTAAAAAAAGTGTTTCAAAATGTTATAGTATTCACAAAAAGAACATACTTTAGCAACGTGTTCCACTTTCCGGGAACGTTCCCGGGACTGAAAAACGAAACGAAATGAATCCTACTTAAACGAATCGACTCATTCAGCACTTAGGCGGACGGATAAAATCAGTCCCCAATTCCATGATTGTAACGAAAAAAAACACTTGTCAATTGAATTCGAAAGAATTCGAAAGGGGGGCTTTTGCTCAAAAAGAACCTGCAGTGAACTTATTGTGAAACTATTAATCAACGTTAAATGAAAAAAACACGCTTTGCCCGGTATGCATTTCTGCTGTGCTTTGTGTTGATCTCCCTGCTTACCTATGCGCAAACAGGTAGTATTACTGGTAAGGTGACAGACGATGCGGGACAACCAATTCCCGGCGCTACCGTCTTCATCAAGAATACCAGCAAAAACGCAACTGCTGATGCAGAAGGTAAATTCACCATTACTGGTGTTACTTCCGGAAACATCATCCTCGTAGCCCGTATTATGGGTTATGAAACCTCCGAAATTCCTGTAAACGCGGGTGCAAACAACGAGGCTGTCACCTTTCAGCTCAAAGCTGATACAAAAGGCCTGAACGAAATTGTGGTAGTCGGTTATGGTACGCAGAAAAAGAGCGACCTCACTGGCGCGATTGCCGTTGTATCTTCAAAAGACTTTAACAAAGGGCCTGCCGCTTCCGCAGATCAGCTGATCACAGGTAAAGTACCTGGTGTCCAGATCACTTCCAATGGTGGTGCTCCGGGTGCTGGTAGTACTATCCGCGTACGTGGCGGTGCTTCCCTCAATGCTACTAACGATCCGCTGATCATCATTGATGGAGTACCTGTAGATAACAATAACGTTAGTGGTGCATCCAATGCACTGGCACTGATCAACCCAAATGATATCGAATCATTCAACGTACTGAAAGATGCATCTGCTACCGCGATCTACGGTTCCCGTGCATCCAACGGCGTTATCATCATCACTACTAAAAAAGGTCGTCTGGGTGATAAACTGAACGTGTCTTTCAGCTCTACGAACGCGGTATCCAAGGTGACCAGCTACTCGCCGGTGCTAACCGCTGCCGAGTTCACCGATATTGTAAAGGCAAATGGTACGCAGGCGCAGACCGGATTACTGGGAACTGCCGCTACTGACTGGCAGAAAGAGATCTATCAGTCCGCTTTTAGCTCAGATAACAACCTGGCGCTCAGCGGTGCCTGGAAGAAACTGCCTTACCGCATTTCTTTCGGCTACCTCAACCAGGATGGTATCCTGAAGACTTCCAACCTCGATAGAAAGTCGGCCACTATCAACCTCTCTCCAAGTTTATTCGATGACCATCTGAAAATAAACATGAATGTGAAAGGTGCGCTGGCTGATTACCGTTTTGCCGACCAGGGTGCGATCAATGCCGCTGTTGCATATGATCCTACCAAACCTGTATTCTCCGGTAATGAACAGGCCTTTGGTGGTTATTACGAATGGTTATACAATGCTAAGCTATACGACCTCGCAACCAAGAACCCAGTGGCGATGCTGCAACAGAAAATGGATGAATCAGAAGTAAAGAGAAGTATCGGTAATATCCAGTTTGATTATAAATTCCATTTCCTGCCTGAACTGCGTGCTAACCTGAACCTGGGGTACGACTATCAGAAAGGAGAGGGTAATACCAATATCCCTAAGTACGCTGCCCTGTCTTACTACAATGGTACCGGCGGTTCCTACAAACATTATTCTCAGGAAATGAAGAACAAACTACTGGACTTCTACCTGAACTATGTGAAGGACCTGAAAGGTATTAAGAGCCGTATTGATGTAATGGCAGGTTACTCTTACCAGGACTTTATCATCGCTACGCCTGGGTATCCTACGCTGGATGAAGGTGGTGATACCACTACCGCTGCGACCAACTATGCTGAAGCGCAGCATACCCTGGTTTCTTTCTTCGGACGTCTGAACTATACTTTCAACGATAAATATCTCCTGACTTTCACCATGCGTCGTGACGGTACTTCCCGTTTCGCACAGCACTGGGGTAACTTCCCTTCTGTAGCTTTTGCATGGAAGCTGAAAGAAGAGTCTTTCCTGAAGAATGCAAAGGCCTTATCTGACCTGAAACTGAGACTGGGTTATGGTGTGACCGGTCAGGAAAACATTGGTGTTGGTAAAGAGTATGCGGCATTGTCCCGTTATACCTACGGTGATGCCAACTCTTCCTACCAGTTAGGCGACGCATTCTACAAAACACTGCGTGCTGCTGGTTATGACCAGAATATTAAATGGGAACAGACAGCTACCTATAACGTAGCATTGGACTACGGTTTCCTGGATAACAGGATCTCCGGTAGTGTTGACTTTTACTACAAGAAAACAACGGACCTGCTGGCGGATATCACGGCTCCAACCGGTACAAACCTGACTAACACACTGTATACAAATGTGGGTAGTCTGGAAAACAGAGGGGTGGAGTTCATCATCAATGCCACACCAGTTGAAACAAAAGATTTCCGCTGGAATGCAGGTTTCAACGTGACCTACAACAAGAACAAGATCCTGTCACTGTCCAAAGCACAGTCAGATACTTCAGTTGGTATCGCTACCGGCGGTATCTCCGGTGGTACAGGTAATACCATTCAGATCAACACTGCCGGCCATCAGATCAACTCTTTCTATGTATACAAACAGATCTACGATAAAGCAGGTAATCCGATTGAAGGCCTGTACGAAGATACAAACGGTGACGGTGTGATCAATGCGGATGACAAATACCGTTACAAATCTTCTAACCCGACTGTATACCTGAACTTCAATTCTCAGTTCAACTACAAGAGCTGGAGCCTCGGTTTCAGTGTACGCAGCAATATCGGTAACTACATTTACAACAACCAGGCTTCCAACAACGGTTCCTACAAAACATTCCAGAACGCTAACTACCTGGCGAACCTGTCTTCCAGTGTGCTGAAGACGAAATTCAGGAATACACAGTACTGGTCTGACTACTACGTAGAAAACGGTTCCTTCCTGCGTATGGACTACCTGAACCTGGGTTATGACTTCGGAAGGGTCATTAATAACAAAGTAGGTCTGCGTGCCAACTTCAACGTGCAGAACGTATTTGTGATCACTAAGTACAGTGGACAGGATCCGGAAGTATTCAGCGGTATAGACGATAAGTTCTACCCTCGTCCGCGTGTCTACTCTTTAGGTGTGAACCTTGATTTTTAATTAACAAACAGGAAACGTTATGACAAAGAAATTCATATATCAGGTTGTACTGGCTGGAGCAATGGCGTGGGGACTGACCTCCTGTACCAAAGATCTGGACCGTACTCCGATCACAGAGGTGACATCCGCCAGCGTGTATAAAGACTTTTCAAATTATAAGGCCATCCTGGCTAAATTATATGGCGGGTTCTCCGTAACCGGCCAGCAGGGTCCTACAGGTAGCCCGGACATCAGTGGTATCGACGAAGGTACCTCCAGTTATATCCGCGGATATTTTCAGATGCAGGAACTGCCTACTGATGAAGCTGTGATAGCCTGGAACGATGGTACTATACAGGACTTCCATCAGATGGACTGGACACCTGATGATAACTTCATCAATGCGATGTTCTCCCGCCTGTTCTATCAGATCGCGCAGTGTAACGAGTTTATCAGACAGACCTCCGATGCGAAATTGAGCAGCAACGGTATTGCGGAGAAAGATCAGGAAACAGCAAGGACTTTCCGCGCTGAAGCCCGCTTCCTGCGCGCCCTGAGCTATTATCACGCAATGGACCTGTTTGGTACTGTTCCATTTGTGACTGACAGTAATGAAGTGGCATTCTATTATCCGGAGCAGATCTCCCGTAAAAATCTTTTCGACTATATCGAGCGTGAGCTGATCGCTATAGAAGGCGATATGGCAGAAGCCCGCAGCAATGAATATGGCCGCGCCGATAAAGCCTGTGTATGGGGCCTGCTGGCGAAGCTGTATCTGAATGCGGAAGTGTACACCGGTACCAGCCGTTACACTGATGCGGTTACCTATAGCAGTAAAGTGATCACTTCCGGTTATTCCCTCGTATCCAACTATGCGAACATGTTCAAGGCAGATAATAATGTGACTTCCCAGTCTGAGATCATGCTGTCCGCCAACTTCGATGGTGTACGCACACAGACATACGGGGGTACTACCTACCTCGTGCATGCTGCTATCGGTGGTAACATGGATTATGAAGCATTCGGCGTGAACAGTGGTTGGGGTGGTTTACGTACGACCAGCGCTTTCGCTGATCTGTTCACTGATCTTACCGGTGCGACTGACAAACGTGCTATGTTCCATACTGACGGACAGAATCGTGTGATCGCTGACCTGGGTACTTTCACCGATGGTTATGCTATCACTAAATGGTCAAACAAAACGTCTACTGGTAAAGACGGTTCCAATAACATTTTCGTGGATGTCGACTATCCGCTGATGCGTCTCGGAGAGATGTATCTTACCTATGCCGAAGCAGTACTCCGTGGCGGTACAGGCGGTAGTACCGCAAAGGCGCTTGAGTATGTGAATGACCTGCGCCAGCGTGCCTATGGTAACGCTACGGGTAACATCACAGCCGGTCAGTTAACACTGCCATTCCTACTTGATGAAAGAGGTCGTGAACTGTATTGGGAGGGCCATCGCAGAACAGACCTGATCCGCTATGGTCTCTTTACCGGAAGCGCTTATGTATGGCCGTTCAAAGGTGGGGTAGCAGCTGGTGCAGCAGTAGGTGATTTCCGTACGGTATATCCAATACCTACCACTGCCAGAGTAGCGAATCCTAATCTGAAACAGAACGACGGTTATTAATTACGGGAACAGCATTTAACCACAATACCAAAATATTTGCATCATGAATGCCTGGTTGAATAAAATTATTGCAGGGAGTATATGTGTGATGGCCCTGGCCTCCTGCGAAAAGCAGGACAGTTTCACACAGGTGAAAACAGGTACTACACCCACTTTCTCTGCTACTGCCACTGAATTTACCTTTTCGGCAGATCATGCCACTGATGACGCCGTGACCTATAAATGGTCCGCTTCTGAGGACTGGGGTTACCGGTCAGTAGTGAACTACGCACTGGAAGTAGATCAGAAAGGCAATGGCTTTAAGAATGCTATAGATATCTTTAATGCTAATAACGGGCTGAGTAAGACCTTTACGGTGGCCGCGCTGAATCAGGCGGTCAATAATATGGGACTTGCCGCTGGTCGCCAGCATGAGCTGGTGATCCGTGTAAGAGCAGCTGTGGATACTGTCGGCAATGAAGTATTTTCTGACAGTGTATCATTAACTGTTACACCATACTACGTACCGAAAGTCTATCCTTCTGTATACTTACCCGGCGGTTACCAGGGATGGTCTTTTGACAATCCCGGACTGGGTTCCCTGGCATCTGTGAACAATGACAAAAAATACGAAGGTTACCTGAACTTCCCCGATGCTAACACCGAGTTCAAGATCACTCCTGCAAAAAGCTGGGATACCAACTATGGCGATGGCGGTGGTGGATCACTGGTAAGCAATGGTGGTAATATCAAAGCAGGGGAAGCAGGGTATTACCGGCTGACGGCTGACCTGAATGCGTTGACCTACAGCATTACCCGTACTACCTGGAGTATCAATGGTACTGCAACCGGTGGTGCGGATAAAGCGATGACGCTTGATGGGACTACAAAGAAATGGAGTATCACGACGGCCTTACAGGCAGGCACTTTCTACTTCCGGGCCAACAATGCCAACACGATCACTTTCAGCGACGATGATAACAATGGTGTACTGACTGCTGGTTCCACTGGTGCTATCAGTATCGCCACAGCCGGAACATATACGATCACGATGGACCTGAACAATGCAGGTAACTATATTTATACGCTGAGCGTACAATAAGGAACTGACATCGGCAGCAGCCTGGTAACATCACCGGGTTGCTGCTCTTAAACCATAGATAAATAAGCATGTTACAGACGAGAAGATTGTTACTGACCGCTATCCTGGTATTCACTGCTACTATTACTTCACAGGCACAACAGCCAAAACTGGAACGGATAGAACCTGCCTTCTGGTGGACAGGTATGCAGGAGCCTCTCCTGCAACTGATCATTCACGGTGACAAGATCGCGGAAAGGGAGGTTTCCCTCAGCTATCCCGGTGTTACTCTCCAGGAAGTACACAAGGTGGAGAATCCGAATTATCTCTTCGTTGATATAAATATTACTTCTTCGGCTGTTCCGGGAACGTTCCCAATTAAGCTGAAATTGAAAGGCCAAAAAGATCTCGTATACACGTACGAACTGAAGAAAAGGAATGAAGGCATTAAAGCGCAGGGTGTTAACAGCAGCGATCTTGTATACCTGATCATGCCTGACCGCTTTGCGAATGGCGATAAGAACAATGATGTCATCAAAGGCATGCAGGAGACCTCCCTGAACAGAGATTCCATGTATAAACGCCATGGCGGCGATATACAAGGTATCATTGATCACCTGGGCTACCTGCAGGATATGGGTGTAACCGCCCTGTGGATGACTCCGCTGGTGACGAATGATCAGCCTTCCGCCTCCTATCACGGTTATGCGGCTACGGAGAACTACCATATTGATCCCCGCTTTGGTTCCAATGAACTGTATAAGGTACTGGCTGACAGTCTGCATAAAAGAGGCATGAAGCTCATTCAGGACCTGGTGCATAATCATATTGGCAGCCAGCACTGGACCATGAAAGACCTGCCCATGAAGAACTGGGTACACCAGTGGCCTGCTTTTACCCGCTCCAGTTTCCGCGCGGCTCCTTTAATGGACCCATACGCTGCTCCGTCTGACAGAAAGATCATGACGGATGGCTGGTTCGACCTGCATATGCCCGATATGGACCAGACCAATCCATATGTGCGGAGGTATTTTACCCAAAGTCATATCTGGTGGATTGAATACGCCGGAGTAGATGCATTTCGCCTGGATACTTATCCCTATAATGATGCTGATTTCATGTCTGAATGGGGGAAAGCCATCAAAGCAGCCTATCCCGGTTTTACTTTCTTCGGGGAGGTATGGGTACACAGTGGTCCCGAACAGGTATTCTTTACACAAGGCAATACGGTGAACAGGGGCTTTGATACGCAGCTGGCTGGTACGACCGATTTCCAGAGCCTCTGGGCTATCTCCGCTGCACTGAATGAGAAGCCAGGATGGGATGATGGGGTCGTAAAACTCTACACCGCCCTGATACAGGATTATCAGTACCAGGACCCGATGCGTAACGTCGTGTTCCTGGACAATCATGACCTGAGCCGTTTCTACTCTGTTGTACAGGAAAATAAAAATAAATACAAAGCAGCATTGGCCTGGTTACTCACCACCCGTGGTATTCCGCAGTTATATTATGGTGCGGAGATCGGTATGAAGAATTTCAGCGCACCTGATGGGCTGGTACGTGAAGATTTCAAAGGCGGATGGACCGGTGACGCGGAGAATAAATTTACCGCTGCCGGTCGTACTGCAGATGAGAACGAACTGTTTAATTATGTCAGCACACTGGCCAACTACAGAAAGCAGCACCCGGTACTGCAATCCGGGAAACTGATGCAGTATGTGCCGCAGGACAATGTCTATACGTACTTCCGTTACAATACAGAAACGACGGTGATGATCGTACTCAATCCGAATGAAAAGGAAATGGCGGTATCACCAGCCCGCTATACGGAAAGAGTGACCGGCTTTACACAGGCAAAGGACGTTGTGACCGGCAAGACCTGGCCGCTGTCGGATAGCCTGCGCATACCTGCCCAGACGACACAGGTCATGGAGCTGCTGCGATAACAACATTTTTCAAACGATATTATCTGAACATATGCAAGGATTTCAAGCATGCATTTTTGATCTGGATGGCGTGATCGTAGATACGGCCGTCTATCATTTCAAAGCCTGGAAAAGGCTGGCCAATGAGTTAGGGTTCAATTTCACCGAGTCGCAGAATGAGAAGCTAAAAGGAATCAGCAGGGTAAAATCACTGGAACTGATACTTGAATGGGGCGGTATTGAAAAGACAGCAGCAGAGCAGCAGGTGCTGGCCACCCGTAAGAACGAATGGTACGTAGACATGATCCATCATATGACGCCGGAGGAAATACTGCCAGGTGCAAGGGAACTGCTGGACAACCTGCGTGCTGCCGGTATTCGCACGGCACTCGGCTCTGCCAGTAAGAATGCAACTGTCATCCTGGAGAAAGTCGGCATCCTTCCACTCTTTGATGCATTGGTGGATGGTAATACCGTATCTGCCTCCAAGCCTGATCCGGAGGTATTTCTAAAAGGAGCGGAAGCACTGCGTATCGCGCCTGAAAAGTGTATCGTATTTGAAGACGCTATTGCCGGTGTACAGGCCGCAAAGGCAGCCGGTATGAAGGTCGTGGGCATAGGGGAGCAGGACGTGCTGGCAGCAGCTGATCTTGTGGTGTCAAGCCTGGTACAGATCAATATACAGGTACTGAACAATTTATACTCAAAATAAACAACATCGATTGCGTTTGCAAATAGGTGACATCTGGCATAACCATGAAGCAATATATTAAAGTAGATGGCTGGAACATTATCGAAGAAGGTTTTGTCCCACATTATAATAAAATTTCCGAGAGTATTTTCAGTCTGGGTAATGGCCGTATGGGCCAGCGTGCCAACTTTGAAGAAGCTTATTCCGGTGAAACACTACAGGGTAATTATGTAGCGGGTGTTTATTACCCGGATAAGACCCGCGTGGGCTGGTGGAAGAACGGTTATCCGGAGTACTTCGCCAAAGTACTGAATGCAGCAAACTGGATCGGTATCGGTCTCACTATAGATGGTGAAGAGCTGGACCTGCACAAGGCAACCGTAACCGAATTCCGTCGTGTACTGAACATGCAGGACGGATACCTGCAACGTTCATTCACCGCGACGCTGGCCAGTGGTAAACAGGTAAAGGTGACTGCTACACGTTTCTGCAGTATTGTGGATGATGAAACCGGGGCTATCCGTTACAGCATCACGCCCCTGAACTTTGAAGGTACTTTACAAGTTACTTCCTATATAGATGGTGATATTAAGAACCAGGACGCGAACTATGATGAGAAGTTTTGGGAGGAAGTTAGCGCCAGCGTACAGCATACCAGCGCCTACATCACCCTGAAGACGAAGAAAACAGGCTTCCAGGTATGTACAGGTATGCAGTTTAACATCTACCAGGATGGCCAGCCGGTAGCGTTACAGGCTACGCCTGTGCAGAAGGAGAAGTATGTGGGAGTAACTACATCCGTGAAGGTGGCCCGTCAGCTGGAAACAGTGATCTATAAATATGCGGCGAATCTCTCTTCTGAGAACCACCCCGTTCAGGCACTGGTGAATAACTGTGAGATCGCTGTCAGCAAAGCTGCTGCCAAAGGATTTGAGAAGATGCTCACTGAGCAGGCGGCTGCCTGGTCGCTGAAATGGAAGGAAAGTGATATCATCATTGAAGGAGATCCGGCGGCACAGCAGGGCATCCGTTTTAATATTTTCCAGCTGAACCAGACATATACCGGAGAGGACGCACGACTGAACATCGGTCCGAAAGGCTTTACCGGTGAGAAATACGGCGGTTCCACCTATTGGGATACTGAGGCGTATTGCATTCCGTTCTACCTCGCTACAGCGGAGCCACAGGTAGCCAGGAACCTGCTGATCTATCGTCATAAACAACTGGGTAAGGCAATAGAGAACGCTGCTAAACTGGGCTTCAGTAATGGCGCTGCTTTGTATCCGATGGTAACCATGAACGGAGAGGAGTGTCATAATGAGTGGGAGATCACTTTCGAAGAAATACACCGTAATGCGGCTATCGCTTTTGCGATATTCAACTATATTCGTTACACAGGAGATAGTGCTTATCTCGCGGAATATGGGCTGGACGTGCTGATCGGTATCGCGCGTTTCTGGGCACAGCGTGTGAACTGGAGCGAAGCGAAAGGACAATATGTGATGCTGGGTGTTACCGGGCCGAATGAGTATGAGAACAACGTAAATAATAACTGGTATACCAGTACGATGGCCACCTGGTGTCTGCAATACACAATTGACGCGTTACAGCAGGTGAAGGAAACAGCGGCGGACAGATATGCAGCCATCATACAGCATACCTCTTTTGATGCAGATAAAGAACCGGAAAAGTGGCAGCATGTGATCGATAACATGTATTACCCGGTAGATGAACAGCTGGGCATCTTCCTGCAACAGGATGGCTACATGGACAAGGAACAGATCCTTGTGAAAGACATCGATCCTTCACAACGTCCGCTGAACCAGAAATGGAGCTGGGACCGTATCCTGCGTTCCTGTTATATCAAACAGGCGGACGTGTTACAGGGGCTCTATTTCCTGGAAGACAGATATGATATGGACACGCTGCGCCGTAACTTCGATTTCTATGAACCGCGCACGGTACATGAAAGTTCGCTGTCTCCCTGCGTACATGCGATCCTGGCAGCCAAACTGGGGGATGAAAAAAGAGCGCACGAGTTCTATCTGCGCACTTCCCGTCTGGACCTGGATGATTATAACAACGACACAGAAGACGGTCTGCACATCACTTCGATGGCAGGTACCTGGATGAGTGTGGTGGAAGGTTTTGCCGGTATGCGGGTGAGAGATGGTCAATTGCAGTTCACGCCATTCCTGCCAGGTAAATGGCAGTCATTCGCTTTTAACATCCGTTTTCGCGGAAGGATACTGAAAGTGAAGGTAAGCAAGGACAGTGTGCACATAGAGAATCGTTCCATCCAGGATATCACGGTACTGATCTACGGTGAAGCGTTGGAAGTACCAGCAGGAGCTACTGTGACAACAAAGCAAGGAAATTTAGTTAATTAAAATATTCATCCCATGAAAGGATTGGCCAAGCCGCGGCTGTCTGCTGCGCGCATATGGAATATGAGCATGGGCTTTTTCGGTATCCAGTTTGGTTTTGCCTTACAGAACGGAAATGCTTCCCGCATTCTACAAACCTATGGAGCAGAAGTGGAGCATCTGTCACTGTTCTGGCTGGCGGCTCCGCTGACGGGTATGATCGTACAGCCGATCATCGGCCATTACAGTGACCGCACCTGGAACAGGCTGGGCCGTCGCAGGCCTTACTTCCTGGTAGGCGCTATTGCAACGGCACTCGCGTTGATGTTACTGCCCAACTCCTCTTTACTGGCAGCGGTACTGCCGCCTGTATTGATAGGTGCGGGTATGCTGACACTGATGGATGCTTCTATCAACGTGGCCATGGAACCTTTCCGTGCCCTGGTGGCCGATAATCTGCCTGATGAACAGCGTAGTCAGGGCTTCTCTGCACAAACATTCCTGATAGGTGCCGGTGCCGTACTGGGTTCCTCCCTGCCGTTTTTACTGGCAGAGTATATGGGGGTAGCCAAGACAGCGGCGCCAGGTGTTGTGCCTGATAATGTGATCTACTCCTTTTATGTAGGAGCAGGGGTATTGCTGGCGACCATCCTTTGGTCCATCGTTACTTCGAAAGAGTATTCTCCGGACGAGTTCAGACAGTTCAATCCGGAACATACGGCAGACGTCTCTCACGGAGGACTGAGCACTATCCTGAAAGATTTCTCCAACATGCCTTCCGCTATGAAGCAACTGGGCGTGGTGCAGTTCTGTTCCTGGTTTGCCCTCTTCTCCATGTGGGTATTTACCACGCCAGCGGTAGCGCACCACATTTATAAAGTGGCGCCTAACGACACATCATCCGCGCTTTTTGCAGATGCAGGTAATAAGGTAGGATTCCTTTTTAGTATCTATAGTGCGGTATCCGCAATATATGCGTTAGTGTTGCCTGCTATTGCCCGTAAGACTTCAAGGAAGCTGGCGCATGCCATTTCACTGACAGCAGGCGGTTTGTCACTGATCTCTTTTTATTTCATTCAAAACCCTGATCTGCTGATCTGGCCGATGGTCGGTATCGGCATGGCATGGGGTAGTATACTGTCTACACCGTATGCGATATTATCCGGCGTTATCCCTTCTCACAAGACAGGGGTGTACATGGGTATCTTCAATTTTTTCATCACGTTCCCCCAGATCGTTAATGGTATTTTCGGAGGACTGATCGTGAAACACCTGTTCCAGGGTGAAGCCATCTTCGCACTGGTGATGGGAGGAGCCTTTATGATCATCGCGGCAGTAGCTGTTATGTATGTGAAGGATAATGAAAAGAAAGCTGCTGAACAACTGGTGTCAACCTATGGCGTTGCCTAGGCCCGCTGAAGGGAAACAAATCTAAACGTACGTCTTTCTACCAATCAACAATCAAACGTCAAAGGGTACGATACCGTTACAGGTGTCGTACCCTTCTGCTTATATATCGTGACCGTCGATGTAACGATCTTTTCTTTGCTATTTTTTCTTTGTTTTAACGGCCTTTTTGTCTGGACCACCCTGCTGGTTGCCCATAGTCGTTTCAGGCGTTTTTACCCCTTCTGATGGCTTTGCCGAGACCCTCGTAGGCACCGGAAGGTCTTCACCCTCCCCACCGTTGGACATTCTTACATTACCTATTAAGGGACCACTGACAATTTCTGTCTCTGACGTGCGCGCTACCTTAGTAGTTGAAGCCTGGGCTGCCAGGTTCACTGTGTCGCAGGAATTAAATACCAGGGTCAGGGCAGGCCTTAATGTAGAGACCACATACTCGCTGGAGGCGAACGCCAGGTTGACGTAATAGGTCTCTTTCTGCAGCCGGATACAGAATCCATGGCTACTGTCCGCTGGCAGGTCGATCATGTCCTGTACCAGCGCCGTCACATCTACGGTTACGTGGTAATTCCAGGTTTGCGCTTCACCTCTGGAGCCCTGTAATGCAGTTTGGTGCATGAAACTGATGGATGGTCTTTTATTCCAGGTCACAGAATCCTCACTCCAGGGACTGGTAATGCGGTCAATAAAACAATCATTTGGACCTGTATTTCCCTGTTTAATAAAGATGCTGCTTTCCTTACCATACAGGCTTAACGTAGCCTGGCTGACACGTGTACCACGCGGAATGTCCCTTAACTGCGTGAAGTCGATGAATGTACGGGAATAACCATCTTCTCCGCCTTGTCCGCCGTAAGTCCATCCGGAAGCAGAAAGCTCATCACGATGTCCAAAGTTCTTATCGGACCATGCAGGCAGATTAGTTTTGACAAAGACGGTGGCATCTTTCCCATTACAGGAATCTGGCCGGAATGTAAGTGTGGTTTGGGAGTAACCGGTAAGGGTTGACAGTAACAGGCCCAGCGCCAATACGGGAGGTCTCATAAGTATAGGTATTATTTCCAGCGAAAATAGACATAAAAACGGATTGCCCATCCCGGGACTCAGTCCGGGACGGTGCAATCTGCTTATCTATATTGCTGCTGCGCTTCACAAGTGCGGCAGTATTATACAGTTAAGTGAACTTTTATGGCTGTGGGGCGGATGCAGTAGTGGTATAAAATACCGGCCATACGTTCGGTGCAGGTACGCTGACGCCTTTATTTGCGCCTCTTACCTTACCATCCTGTCCGAAGTAATACATAGGCCATCCTTTGTACGTGATCTGTTTTTTGCCCAGCACGGTGATGACGGTGAAATCTGCCTTGTTAAAGCCGGTTGGTACATTTTTCACTTCCGATACTTCATAGATCGGCCAGATAGCATTGTGTGCCTCGTCCGCATTCGTGAAGTTATTCGTGCCTGCTTTGTCGTTAGCAAACTTGTAGAGTGTTAGTCCACGGTCGTCTACCAGGTATTTGGAAGCGCCTGTGCCTGATGCAATTGTGCCGGTATTATCCAGCAGGTAGTCTTTTGCATCATTGCCACGCAACTGGAAATTAGCGACCATTACGGTATAGTCAGGTTTTGCTACGAACCAGATGGTGCCGACGTTATCGCCTTTGGTTTCACCCGCAGCAGCATCCTGCGCATAGTAGTATAAAGGCCAACCTTTATAGGCGGTTTGCTTCGAGCCATCGGGGCGGGTTACGGTAGTAAAATCTGCTTTATTCAGCGAGCTGTCAATCGTGAGCGCAGCTTCTGCTACATAGAATGTTGGCCATATAGCAGCGCAACCATCTTTACACGTTGGCGTACCCTGTGCATCATTAGAAAAGAAGTATAATGTCTTGCCGGTGCTGTCAGTCAGTATAGCGCCAAATCTGGCATCGGTCGCAACTTTTACGGTTTTCTGCGGAACAGGCGGTGGTGTTGTGCCTCCATCGTTGTCGTCTTTTGAGCATGAAGTAGCCATTGTGGCAATCAGGAGCATTGCCACCATAGATCTTTTAAGGAAATACATGGTGATTAGAAATTTTTAAATAAGCAAATTGTGAGCACTTGTGTCAACTAGTTAATACGAGAGAGAAATAGAAAGGTTGCCTGAAGAAGAATAAAAATTTAGTTCCTGATTCCCAATTCCGGATTGAATTTCGTTTTCTTACAATTTTAAAAACTCAACTGGTCCTAGTTTTGACATGTCATTTAAAACATAATAACATGTCAACACAACAACCTGCTACTATTTTGATCACCGGAGCTACAGGCAATATCGGTAAAGAACTGATCGCCCGTTTATCTGCGCAGGGTATACCTTTTAAGGCGATGGTACGCTCTATTGAAAAGGCAAAGGACCTGGAAAAGCTGCCCGGCATTACCCTGGTACAGGGAAATTTTGATGATCCGCATTCTCTCAACACGGCGCTGCATGGCATAGAGAAAGCCTTTCTGCTGACCAACTCCTCCGAACAGGCGGAAGCACAGCAGATCACTTTTGTGCAGGCAGCTAAAGGCGCCGGGGTAAGACATATAGTGAAGTTATCACAATGGGCAGCAGATGAGCATTCTCCTGTACGCTTCCTGCGATATCATGCAGCTGTTGAAGCAGCTGTTAAGGAAACGGGAATAGCCTATACTTTCCTGCGTCCTAATCTGTTCATGCAGGGGTTGCTGGGCTTTAGGGATGTAATAAGATCGGGGCATAAATTCTTTGCGAGTGCAGGCGATGCAAAGATCTCGCTGATCGATGTTCGTGATATTGCAGCTGTAGCTGCCGTTGTGTTAACGGGTGACGGACATGAGAACAAGACCTATGACCTCACCGGTCCTGCATCGCTGACACACCATCAGCTGGCAGATGTTTTTTCTCAGGTGCTCGGGCATCAGATCACTTTCGTCGATGTGCCGGCACCTGCTATGAAAGAGGCGCTGCTGGGGGCCGGATTTCCGGAATGGCAGGCGGATGGATTGCTCGAGGATTATACGCACTATCGTTTAAATGAGGCGGCGGAAGTCCTTCCTACAGTAGCGGAGGTGACCGGACATCCGCCGCACACATTCGAACAGTTTGTGACCGATCATGCGTTTTTATTCAGATAAATTATGCTTTACCACCTTTGAACTGAGGAGGGAATAAACTGATCTGCTGCCATATGACATCTGCGATCGCTCTTCCTTCCTCATTCAGTTCTTTTGTCTCAAACTGTGGTTGTTCACTGTCATCGTCTTTGATGATGTCAAAGTGATCAGGAAATCTTACTGCGGATTTATCAAGTGGTTTCACATGATAAACGGTTGCATGCTGTAGTCTCTCAAAAGCAACATCATACATGTAATGCTGATCATTATAGGATACCGTGATTTGGCGGGTCATCATAAGCTATGTTTATAAGCGTAATATGCAACAACCAGACCACGGAGAACGGTCACGACTGTTGTTGTTAACTAGAGATTAGATCTATTTCCCTCCATACTGACTGTCCAGGAACTGATACCGGGCTCTCGTATTTTCCTTCTTCATCCCTGACTGTACATCAATGTTCATATACCGAGAATCCGGAGTGGCGTCTTGTTCCCATTTGGGTACACCCGGGCCATTCGGATTACCGGTCTTAACAAAATTGGCGAAATAGTTCAGCATGGTATTGGAAACTGTGTAATCATCTTTTGTCCAGGCATATACCTTGTTATGTTGCAGGTTGCCCATGGCGTATTCGATCTCTGCTGCATGGGGAGCCCCTTTTAACGGGGCAGCCTGTTTAGGTTGCGGCGCATTAGTTTTGATCACGCCACCGGCCAATCCTGGCTGCGCATTACCCATTTTAGGCGTCATATCCGGTCGCGGACGTGAGAATATGTAACGGTATACCGGCTGCTGGCTGGTAGATCTATGCAGATCAGCCCATTTCCAGGTACTATAGACGATGAAGCGGTCGCTGGCCAGGTCCGTAGCGGATGCAATGACCTGTTCAGGTGTGCCGCCCGGATAAAGCTGTAAAACTTCGTCTGTGTTATTGGGATAGAGTTCGGTGATCTTTTTGACGTAGTTGTCCGTAGTAGGGTCATCCTTCCACATGAGGGCCCTGTAGGGCAGCTCTGCCGAGTTCCAGCCTGCCAGTAGCGGAATGTGCGCCTGTTCTCCGGCAGCGTAGATATCTACAGGCTTTTTGGGCAATACGTAGCCGTCCACATTACAGGCCAGCGGAGGAATGCCCGGGCCGGAAGCTTTTCTAAGCAGCTCTTCCGCAGGAATTGCCCGCAGGGCTTCCAGTGAGTTGGCACCAACGGCGTTGGCAAAGGCGACACCGTTCTTTTCAGCTTCTTCCCTGCTGAGTGGGGCCATGGTAGGGAAGATCATAGCGCCACTTTCCCCGATCGCGCCATGAATGAGTTCTTTGGACAGAGGAGACGCCATTAGGGCGGACACAGAAATGGAACCGGCAGATTCCCCGGCGATGGTCACCCGTTTCGGGTCGCCGCCAAAGGCAGCAATGTTCTTCTGTACCCATGCCAGGGCTGCCTGCTGGTCCAGCAGGGTGTAGTTGCCGGACGCATGATAGGACGCTTCTTTCGACAGATCAGGATGTGCCAGTAAGCCGAACACGCCGAGGCGGTAGTTAACAGTCAGGGAGATAATACCTTTCCTGGCCATGCTTTCTCCGTCATACCGCGCTTCGGAGCCATCTCCGGCCACCATACCGCCACCATAGAAGTAGACCAGTACCGGAAGCTTTTTGCCCGCAGCGTTGGCTGGAGCCCATACGTTCAGGTAGAGGCAGTCCTCACTCATACCGTCCGACCGGAAGCCCATATCTCCGAAGATATTGCCCTGCATGGCCCGCGGACCGAAATGATCGGCCTTCAGGATAGTATCCCAGGATCTTTCCGGCTGAGGGGCCTTCCAGCGTAAAGCGCCCACAGGAGGTTGTGCATAGGGAATACCTTTGAAACTCTGAATGCCGGTCGCAGGGGAAAGTACACCCTGTATCCGTCCGCTCTGGATCTTTACCACAGCGGGGGACGCCGCGGTCTTTTTCTGCGCCATGCCTGGTAGCCAGCTTAGCTGAGTCAGCAGGAGGAGTGAAAAACAGTATGATTTCATAACATGTAAATTGTTAAAATGTAGTATCGCCCAATTTACTACATCGAAAATTATCAAACAATTGGCTTGGAAATATTAATTTTAACGTCTACCTTATTGCCACTTATGTAAACGATAATTCATGCTAGTAAACAGACGAACCGCGTTAAAACAGGTCCTGGTCGTCTCTGCGGGGCTGGCGTTACTGCCATCCTGTCTGAGGAAAACGACTCCAGCTTCTATCACATTAAAAAATATAGCGGTAGATGGGGAAGGGGAGAATATGCTGGCATTGCTGGCTGATACACTTATTCCAACTACATCCACTCCTGGTGCTAAGGATGTCAAGGCACATCTGTTTGCCCTGACGATGGTGGACGATTGCTTTAAGAAGGACGATCAGCAGAAATGGCTGACTGGTATGAAGGCATTCTCCGCGCTGAGCGAGAAGAACAATGGTAAATCCTTCGGTGATAGTACACCGGAAGCAAGAAAGACCCTGCTGGAACTACTGGAAAAATCCAAGCCGGAGGATGGGGAAGCGGCTTACTTCTACCATGCGACAAAACGCCTGATCGTTCAGGGGTACACTAATTCAGAATATTATCTTACCAAAGTACAGGTATACGAACTGGTGCCAGGTCGTTTCTATGGGAGCGTACCTGTTAAACCAGCAGGCAGAAAAACTGCGTAACAGAGATTATTATGGCGAATATTAATACGGGCGCTCAGGACCGCACATTTGATGCGATCGTGATAGGATCGGGAATCAGTGGCGGATGGGCTGCAAAAGAGTTTACGGAAAAAGGCCTGAAAACACTGGTCCTGGAAAGAGGCCGCGATGTAAAACACCTGAAAGACTATCCCACCACAAACATGTATCCCTGGGAATTTAAACACAGGGGGCAGATACCGGAAGCTATTAAGGAAGAAGCTCCTGTTGTGAGCCGCTGTTATGCCTTCAAGGAAGATGCGATGCATTTCTTCGTGAAGGATAAAGAGCATCCTTACGAACAGGATAAACCTTTTGACTGGATCCGAGGATACCAGGTGGGTGGTAAATCGCTGCTATGGGCAAGACAAACACAACGCTGGAGTGATTATGACTTCGAAGGTCCTGCAAGGGACGGATTCGCGGTCGACTGGCCGATCCGCTATGCTGATATTGCACCATGGTATAGCTATGTAGAGAAATTTGTTGGTATCTCTGGTAACAAAGACGGACTGGATAACCTGCCTGATGGTGAGTTCCTGCCGGCAATGGAGATGACTGCCGTTGAGAAATATTTTCAGGGATTTGTATCAAAGAACTACAAAGACCGCAACGTGATCTATGGTCGTTGTGCACACCTTTCTGAGCCACAGCCGATCCACATCGAGCAGGGCAGGGTGAAGTGCCAGAAAAGGAACCTCTGTCAGCGTGGCTGTCCGTTTGGTGGTTACTTTAGCAGTAACTCCTCTACATTGCCATGGGCAGAGAAAACCGGTAACCTGACCCTACGTCCGGACGCTGTGGTACACTCTATCATTTACGATGAACAGAAGGGGAAAGCAACCGGTGTACGTGTGGTGGATGCGAAGACGAAAGAAACGACCGAGTATTATGCCCGTGTTATTTTCGTGAACGCGGCTGCGATCAATTCTAACCTGATACTGCTTAACTCCACTTCCAGCCGCTTCCCACAGGGATTGGGCAATGATAGTGGCGTACTGGGAAAGTACTTCGCGTTTCATAACTACCGTGCTACCATTTACGCAGACTATGACGGTTTTATGGATGTGACCACCGAAGGTCGTCGTCCTACGAGTGCTTACATACCCCGTTTCCGCAACGTGAAGAAACAGGAAACGGACTTCCTCCGCGGTTATGCAGCCGGCTTCGATACTGGTCGCCGAAAGTGGAACAGCCAGGATGGGGTGGGTACCAGCCTGAAAGATCAGCTGTTCAACGAAGAGATGGGCAACTGGTATGTAGGCTCCCACATGATGGGTGAGACGATCCCGAAAGAGATCAGTCAGCTGACACTGGATAAAGCAAAGAAAGATGAATGGGGTATGCCTGTCATACATATTAACCTCGGCTACGACGATAATGATGAGAAGATGATCAAGGATTTCCATGAGCAGATGACAGAGATGTATACGAAAGCAGGCTTTACCAATATCCGTACAGGCGATTCCAAACAGGCGCCTGGACTGGACATCCATGAGATGGGCGGCGCACGTATGGGTAAAGACCCGAAAACGTCTGTACTGAACAAATGGAACCAGATGCACGATGTGAAGAACGTGTTTGTGACAGACGGCGCTTGTATGACTTCCACATCCACACAGAACCCGTCCCTGACGTATATGGCACTGACCGCAAGGGCGGTGGACTATGCGGTAGGACAGATGAAGAGAGGCGATTTGTAACAGATTAGTAATAATAAAGTCAAAGGGCGTGTGCTGATAGCAGTACACGCCCTTTAACTTTATTATCATCTGCCAGCTAGGGAACGGCTACCATTTCAATCAGCATACCTCTTTTGCCACTGTGGGTTTGCATGAATTGAATCAGCACATTATCTCCTGGCTTAAAGGGTAAAGGGCTGATATGCATCAGTGAGCCATCACCTAGTCGGTGGAACGTACGGCGCTCGGTTCTTTTCCCGTTTTTTAACTGTAACCCCAGTACTTCCGTCACAGTTGTATAAATGACAATCTTGTGGGTAGATGTTTTTGCTACCCAGTTGCCATGGGCCACTATTCCCAGACCAATTAGCAGGACTGGGCCGGCGCCAATGGTGAGGATGAGCCAAAGGTGCTCCCATTTAAAACCGGTAGCGAATGCCAGTATCAGGGATATGACCACCGCCACTCCAAAAAGGCAACCTACGGCGCTGGCACTATCTCTGATGATTTTCTTCCTGTCTTTTTCTTCCACCGGCACCACATCTTCCCGCAGGGAGTATTGATGATAGCGTATATCCAGCAGTATATTGACGCCAGGGTCAAACTCCACATAAGATAATTTAACAGGTATATGTGTTAGTGTCACGATGTCGTCAATAATACGTTTATAACGGAAGTGTGCCGGATGGTATCCTGTGCCACTGGCAATGTACAGGTCAAGGTGATAATTAGTGAAGTGATAGCGTATTAGTTTGCGGTCAATTAGCTCTGCCCGCACTAGCTGGTCGGTGACTATCTGCTTTTGATGACCATGTGCCGGCATATTGAAGTAAGCGTGATATTTCTTCCGCTGGCGCAGGCCGTAAACGATCAGTATAATACCTGGAATAAAGAAGAAGCTGGCGAATATAAGCAGGATCGGCGCTGATAATACGAGTAGACCGAAGATGATGCCTGTAATACTTAATACACTGCCGACTATCAGCAAGCCTTTGATGCCTATCTCGTTCGGTTGCTTTAGCTGTTTTAAAATATTGATCTCCGCTTCTGTTAATAGGGTCGTAGTGCGCATGGATTATGATTCGGGCTACATTTTTTAATCATGCCGGAAGATAAAGATTATCTGCAAAATGACAAGTGACTGCTAGGAAGAACTATTGCTTCGTAATGCTGATGAGTGGCCCTCTGGTACCATCCTGTTTTACCAGGAACTGTATCAGTATATTGTCTCCGATGCAGCCGCCTGTTATTGTTACCGGTAACAGTGTTCCGTTTCCAAGCCGGTAGTGCGTTTTTTCACCATGTCAATCCATTCCCCTATAGAGCCATCTGGTAGTAAAGGGAACTGTATCTCAGGAACAGGCTACAAACAGGTATTAAATAATCGGGCAGGTATTGCGTCGTCAGCATCTGTATATTATTCATAGGTCAGGTTCGGAACCTAAAGGTAGCGAAATATCTTACATCAGGAAGATGACCGGGGGCGGGTAGGATCAGAACAGCCATAGCAGACCATAACCTATCAGCATACCTGAGAGGCTGGTAAACAGCAGTTGTTGCTGCTTCAATAGGTTGAGTGTCAGGCGTTCGCGGTACACATAGTGCCCCAAGCGGTTAGCAGTAAATAATGACAGGGGGATAACAGCCGCGCACAATAAGGTAAGATGGAGATAACGCGCGCTGGTAACAGAGAGTCCTATGCCAGTGCCCAGCGCGACATATGCTGCCAGACAGAAAGGGCATTTGGGTATGATGGCCAGCAAAAAAGCCGGCAGCAATGGTTTCACAAACCGGAGGGTTCTATGAAAAAAGCCGGATGCTACAGGCATAGTAGCCTTTCCCGCCTGTTCGGGCATACGGGGAGCTTCCCCAGGTGAATGCTCCCCGCAATAACGACATGTACGCATGATATCAATATTTAGTGACCGCAGCAGCTGTTGGCCTGCGGTGTCTGTACCTGGTATTTATCGTGATGTTTTACCCAGTCAGTGAGATTACCTTCTCCATCCGTCTCATTACGCCCCTTCGGCGTCATATCCAGCATGCTATATGTGCTGAGCACTGTTTCTGCGCCACGGGCAAAGGTGGAATAGGTGTGATAGATGTCCCCGTTTTCATCCTTATAGAAGACGCTCATCCCAGGTAATTCCTTTTCTGTTACAGGGACTTTTTCGTAGTTATATGTCATCTCGTTTTTGGCAATTTCATCTTCTGTTGCCGATACGCGATAGTCGAAGTTAAAGTCGTTCTGATTGGAGGATACCCATTTGAATGACCAGCCCATACGTTCCCGGAAAGGGACGATCTCGTGATAGGGAGCGCGGGAGATGGCCACGTAAGAGACGTCATGGTTCAGCAGGTGTACCAGGCCACTGTCTACATTATCGGCCATAAAAGAACAGCCTACACAGCCCTCTTTCCAGCCTGGGCCCAGCATGAAATGCTGTACGATCAGCTGACTACGGTCTTCAAACAGGTCGGCTAATGATACCGGGCCATCGGGACCCTCAAAAATGTATTGTTTCTCTACCTTCTCCCAGGGAAGATCACGGCGCAGTTTGCTTAATTCATCGCGGAGGTGGGTTAATTCCTTCTCTTTTTTCAGTAATTCCTTGCGGGCTTCTATCCATTCTTCAGCTGATACTATGGGGTGTTCCTGCTCCACGGCTTGATCGGTATGGTACGCTTTCATGTCTTTGAGGTTTAGTGTACTACAAATGTCCGCCGGTATTGGTAATGTCCGGCAGTGCATTACTGCCAAAATAAGGGGGTATTTGAGACATATTTCACCCTGGAAAGCAATCAGAGAAGTTCTGAGCATTTGGCTGACCAATCATCACCAGTTATGATGGCAGCCAACCGTTATTTATGCAATAAAGGCGTGCCCATGGCCATCATCCTATAAAAATGCCAGTATCCGCCGGTAATAGCGTAACTTTGTACTTTGTATCGTTTGAAATGTGTAATTATGAAAATAAGTAATTCGGATATTGTACGCCTTGCAGAGATTAAATCCTATTTCATTGACCCGCCTTATACCTTCAGGATTCATAGCTTAGCAAAGCCTCAGATAGACGAAGCTATGGACATACTGAAAAAATACAAAATATCTCCGGTATTGATGGGACAGATGGAGGATCTAAGACAGTTATTTGCGGCGTCTGAGGAAGATGTAAATACAACCCGTGAAAATATGCGATCTTTCGCTATCCTGCTAAACCGCGTCAACCGGTAATCACAGGTAGCCTTTAATATAGAAACCACGTAATATGAATGGAAAACTTTTGCTCATTACCGGGGCAATTATGGCTGTTATTGCCTGTAAAGACAGGCCGCAGCCAGTCGTAAAAGAGCGATCTCCACGCGAAGAATTTCCCGCATTATTTGAAGGGGTACAGTCTGCACAGGTGTTTCCGGACAGTAAGACTTTTGCGGACTGCGCTCCCAGGCAGTCGCCGGCAGATATATTAAAGGCTTATGCGCGGGAGCGTGGGGCCGCCGGCTTTAACCTCTCTTCCTTCGTACATAAATATTTTTATGTACCCACAGCGGCCACTTCCTCTTATGTGACGGATACAACCCAGGATGTAGTGGCGCATATTGAATCACTGTGGAATGTATTAAAACGTTCTCCTGATACCACCGATACCTGGGGCTCCCTGATTCCGCTGCCCGAACCATACGTCGTTCCGGGGGGGCGTTTCCGTGAGGTGTATTACTGGGATAGCTACTTTACCATGCTCGGACTGAAAGAAAGTGGCCGTACGGACCTGATAGAGAGTATGATCAGGAACTTTGCGTACCTGATCAATACCTATGGTTTTATTCCCAACGGGAACAGAACCTACTACCTGACCCGTTCCCAGCCGCCGTATTTTTCGCTGATGGTACAATTGCTTGTGTCAGCAAAAGAAGACCGCAAACAGGAGATCCTGACCACTTATCTTGACGAACTGGAGAAAGAATACCAGTTCTGGATGAAGAAACCAGCGGAAGGTAAGACTGATGGGCACCTGGTAGTGCTGAAGGATGGTACGGTATTAAACCGTTACTGGGATAGGGGCAACTGGCCAAGAGAGGAATCTATGCGGGAAGATATCGCTACCGCCAAGAGATCGGCCCGTGGTGAAGGGGTGTACCGTGAATTACGGACCGGCGCAGAGTCAGGATGGGATTATAGCTGCCGTTGGTTTGAGGATGGTAAAACACTGGGCTCCATTCATATCACTGACATCATTCCTGTTGACCTGAACTGTTTGCTGTACAACCTGGAAATGACGCTGGCAGATGCCTGCAAAATGAAAGGCAATACTGTCAAAGCCCTGCAATATGAATCAGCTGCCGGCATCCGCAGAGACGCGATCCTGCAATACTGCTGGGACCCGAAGACGGGTTTTTTCAGGGATTATGACTTTAAGAAAGAGAAACGCACGCCCGTGCTGCACCTCGGTGGGATGTATCCGTTCTTCTTTGGTATCGCGCGGAAGGGACAGGCAGATAGCGCGTCGGTGGTGCTTGAAAAGGACTTTCTGTATCCCGGCGGACTGGTATCCACGCCTTTCGAAACAGGTGAACAGTGGGATGCACCCAATGGCTGGGCGCCGCTGCAATGGATGACGATCTCCGGGCTGCTTACCTATGATAACGATTCACTGGCATCGGAGATTGCCGGTCGCTGGGCACGACAGAGTATCAGGGTGTTTAAGCAGACAGGTAAACTGCTGGAAAAGTATAACGTGAAAGACACCTCGCTGACAGGGGGAGGAGGGGAATATCCTAATCAGGATGGTTTTGGATGGACAAACGGTGTACTGCTGAAGATCCTGCATATGCAACAGCAGGGGGTATTGAATAATGGAAAAAATATTGATACCTTATAGCATGCTAAAACCATCACAACGTCTTTTATCAATAGACGCATTCCGCGCCCTTACCATGCTTACCATGATATTTGTCAACGATGTAAGCAGTGTGAAGAACATCCCGGTATGGATTGACCACGTAAAGGCCCAGGATGACGGTATGGGCTTTGCTGATACGGTCTTTCCCGCATTCCTGTTCATTGTCGGCCTATCTATTCCCTTCGCTATCGGCAAAAGGATCACCAAACAGGACTCTTTTTTCAGTATTGCATCACATATCCTGATCCGCTCACTGGCGCTGATCGTAATGGGCTTCTTTCATGTGAACCTCGAAGGATATAGTGCTGAAGCCCTTCTCCCGTATGCATTATGGGAACTGCTCATCACGATCGGGTTCTTCCTGGTATGGCTGGATTACCCAACTGATATGAAAGCCGGCCGTAAATATACCCTGATAGGGACAGGTATCGTATTGCTGGGAACACTGGCCGCCCTCTACAAAGGTGGAACAGCAGCAGCCCCTCACTGGATGCAGCCGTCCTGGTGGGGCATTCTGGGTATTATCGGCTGGGCCTACCTGGTGGTAGCTATCCTGTATCTACTCGTGAAGGGGAACTTTGCCGCAATAACTGCCATTTTAGGCACTTTCCTGCTGATCAATATACTTACGCACGCACATCTCCTTGACATCAATATCCCGCTTATAAATGACGGTTCTTCCGTATCCCTGATCATGGCAGGAGCCGTGGTATCTTCCCTGTATACCTTACTGGATAAGAAAGGCAGGCTGTCGATGGTACTGCCGGTCTTCATCGGACTGAGCATGCTGGCCATTATAGCGGGTTTTGTACTGCGTCCCTACACGGAAGGTATATCCAAGATCAGGTCTACACCGGCATGGGTGCTGATCTGTACCGGTATCAGTATACTGGTATTTGTCAGCATGATATGGCTGGTAGATATGGCGGGTAAGATAAACTGGTTGAAGGCGATACGTCCTGCCGGCACCAGCACACTGACCTGTTACCTCATCCCTTATCTGCTATACTCGCTGCTTATGCTGGCGGGCATCCGTTACCCTTCCTGGCTGAGTGAAGGCATGCCGGGACTGATCAGGTCAGTAGTGATTGCTTTCCTGGTAATATTCCTCGTGGGATGGATGGAAAAGAAAAAGGTCAGGTTGAAGATTTAACAACGGTCGCTTCAACCGGTCTGATGTCGGCTTTTATTTCCGGCTGCCGTATGATCGGTTTGATGATCATACGTAAGGCCTGGTCTCTGGTGAAATAAGCGACCGTCCAGTTGTACATGGTCTTCAGCTTATTACGGTAGTTGATCAGTGCCATTACGTGAATGAACAACCACATCACCCAGGCAATAAAACCATTGAAGTGCAGCTTGGGTGATGGTATATCTGCTACGGCATTATTACGGCCGATAATTGCCATCGTACCCTTATCTACATAACTGAAAGGCTTCAGCTCTTTGTTATCTGCCATACGGGAAAAGTTGGTCGCCAGGTTACGTCCCTGTTGCAGGGCAACCTGTGCCAGCTGTGGATGGCCTTCCGGAAAGTTTTTATCTGTTTTGGTAAGCGCGGTATCACCTATCGCGTAGATGTCATCGACCCCGATCACCCTGTTATAGGCATCGGTCATCATTCTTCTGCCCGGGCCAGTGCTGGCAATAGGAATACCATCATGCAGGCTGGCCGTTACACCGGCTGCCCAGATGAGGGTAGTGGTATGAATGGTGTCGCCATTGTTCAGGATCACCTGGTCGTCCACAAAATCTTTGACCCTGGTCTTCAGTTTGATCTTCACACCCAGTCTGCGGAGGGCATCATAGGTATGTTTCTGAGATCTTGGGCTCATCGGTTCCAGCAGCGCATCCCCGCCATTCACCAGGTATATTTCACCACCTGTTCCTTCCAGTTCAGGATAGTCTTTTCTGATAACGAATTTTCTCAACTCTGCCAGCATCCCGGATACTTCCACACCTGTCGGACCGCCACCAGCGATCACGATAGTGGTCAGTTTCTTTCTTTCCACCGCATCCTGGGTAATAGAAGCTGTCTCCAGTCTCTTCAGTAGTCTGTTGCGCATCTCAAGAGCATCATTCACGGTTTTCATCGGAATGGCCCTCTTTCTGATGTTCTCATTGCCAAAGTAGTTGGTTTCGGTACCGGTAGCAAATACGAGGTAATCATACTGTAGTTCACCATTGCTGAGGTAAACAGTATGCGCTACCGGGTCTACCCGCTGGAACTCCCCCATATGGAAGTTCAGATTGGGTTTGTCCCGGAATAGCTTACGGAACGGATAACAGATACTTGATGTCTCCAGAAATCCCGTTGCCAGCTGATAAATGAGAGGAGGAAAATAATTATAGTTGTTCTTGTCTACTAATGTGATCTGAAAGCGACTGTCACGTTGTAGCTTTTTTGCCAGATTAATACCTGCGAATCCACCGCCTATGATCACGACCCTAATTGCTTGTGCTTTTGTTTCTGAGCTTTCCATTGTAAACATATTTCCTGGTTTGTAAATATAGTCAATCCTGCTAACATGATTCGTGACATATGTCATGGACCGGTTAATACTTGCTGTATCTTTCATGGTTTGATTGCCTATTTTTGTGGACTATGAAAGGAATTACACATATTCAGCATTTTGTGTCTGACCCTGATGCATTGTTTATCTATCTGAAAGAGAACGTTTTATGGGATGAGGGAATGACCGCCCGTAAAACTGCGAGCTTCGGCGTAGCTTACAACTATTCACAGATGAGCTATCCCTATCAGCCTTTTACACCTGAACTGCAGGAACTGGTAGCCGGTATTGGCGCTACTATCGGATTTACACCCAATAATTGTCTGATCAATTTCTATCCTGACGGGACATCTAAAATGGGCTACCACGCCGATCAGACTGATATACTGGAAGATGGTACCGGTATTGTTATTGTATCTATAGGCGCTACGAGGATACTGCGCTTCAAACGTATAGCAGATGCCGGGGAACTGGTTGATTTTCCGTTGAATAGCGGATCACTGATCTATATGACCCAGGAAGTACAGCAGGAATGGCTGCATGCTATCCCCGCCGCAAATACCACGGATGGTAGAATGAGCCTTACTTTCCGGGCAATTAAATAATTATTATCTTTAATCAGTAACCATGTATATGAAACAACTATTCTCCCTTTTCGCACTGTCACTGACTGTTTGTTTTACCGCCTGCGGACAGAGATTCCAGGACGACGTCAATACGATCCTCAAATTTGATAAGATGTATGCGCCGCCTGCAAATCCTATTCTCTTTACCGGCAGTTCCTCTATCCGCAAATGGGATGATCTGGAGCTGACATTCGCGGAGCATAAACCCATGAACAGGGGCATAGGGGGAGCCGTTACCAATGATATTATCCATTACGCCAATGATATCATATTCCCCTACCATCCGCGGGAGATCGTGATCTATGTCGGTGAGAATGACCTGGTAGAAAAAGGTGTGACCGCGGATAGCGTCTTCAACAGGTTCAAAAACCTGTATACGCTCATCAGAAGTAAACTGCCTCAGATCCCACTGGTGTATATTTCTATCAAGCCCAGTCCCAGCAGAGAGCAGTTCCTGCCAATGGCGAAAGCGGCGAACGCTTTGATTAAGGACTACATTGCCGGTCAGTCGAATATCACATTTGTGGATGTATTTTCCCTGATGCTCGATAAAAACGGTAAACCACGTAAAGAACTGTTTGTAGAAGATATGCTGCATATGAATGCCCAGGGCTACGCAATATGGAGAAAAGCGGTGGCACCGTATCTGGAAACGGAGAAAAATAATTAAACAGGGGCATATCATTTGCAGTTCATAGGGCATAAACACATAATTATGTACCTCAGACTCCTGCCGCTACCGTTGCTGTTCTTCCTGTCTTCGTTTGCACAGAAAAACAGCCCCGAACTGCCTGCTCCGCATGCCACAAAATCCTACATGAAGTACAGCAATGTAAAAGGCTGGAAAGATGGAGAGAAGCCCATTGCTCCGGAGGGATTTATTGTCACGCAGTATGCGGATGATCTGCAGAACCCCAGATGGCTATACGAACTACCCAACGGAGATCTGCTGGTAGCAGAATCCAATTCTCACTATAAATTCTTTAAGAAGATAGGTGCCGCAATAGTAGGTGCTAACCGGTCCAACAGCATGAAGAAAAGCGCCAACAGGATCAGCCTTCTGCGGGATGCGGACCATGATGGCATTCCGGAAACAAAGACTATCTTCCTGGATGGCCTGAACCAGCCTTTCGGCATGCTGCTGGTCGGTGATCAGTTTTATGTCGCCAATACAGATGGCCTGCTGCGTTTCCCCTATAAGGAAGGTGCTGTCAGTATAGACGCAAAGGGAGAGCAGATCGCTACCTTCCCGGCTGGAAAAGTGAATCAGCACTGGACACGGAATATCATTGCCAATAAAGACAAATCGAAGTTTTACGTAGCGGTAGGCTGTGGCACTGACCATGGTGAAAAGGGAATGGACAAGGAGGTGCTAAAGGCCAATATCCTGGAAATGAATCCCGACGGCAGCGGTATGCGGGTATATGCTTCGGGGCTTAGAAACCCTGTAGGAATGGACTGGGCGCCAGGTACCAATACGCTTTGGGTGGCGGTCAATGAAAGAGACAAACTGGGTAATGACCTTGTTCCTGATTATATCACGGGGGTGAAGGAAGGAGGGTTCTACGGATGGCCATACAGTTATTTCGGGCAGCATCCTGATCCCCGGGTGCCGGATGCACCTGTGGGACTGATAGAACGGGCAATTGTACCAGACTTTCCGTTGAAAGCACATACAGCCAGCCTGGGACTGGTGTTTTACACACGGAATGTTTTTCCGGAAAAGTATAAGAACGGGGCGTTTATTACACAGCATGGTTCCTGGAACCGCAAGCCGGTATCTGGCTATAAAGTGATCTTTGTCCCATTCAGGAATGGGCAGCCTGCAGGGCCGGAGGAAGATTTCCTGACCGGTTTTGTGAAGGACAGTGTATCCGGTGTCGTACGTGGCAGACCGGTAGGTATTGCCGTATCGCAGACGGGTGCATTGTTTATTACTGACGACAGGACCAACAGGATCTGGCGTGTGAGCTATGCAGCGCCTAAGCCTTAAGCGAAAAGCGGATCTTTATAAACGAATAAGCGGTTGCATCGTCAGATACAACCGCTTATTTTTTGCCGGCAGGCTATTAGTTACAGTGTCCCAGTGCCCAGTAAATGATTATAAACAAAACAATGGAACCTAGGCAGCCACCGCCAAATTTCTTTGCGCCCCAACCGGCGATAAGAGCTCTGAAGAAGTTGTTCATACGGAAGATCTTTTTATCGCATAAAACAATAATCAGGCCCGTTCCATACTATCTCACAGTCCTTCATACAATTGCAGCCGTGCGCGCAGGCTGATGAGCTCTGCCTGCATATGTCTTACCCTGTCCAGCAGGTGCCTGATCACGTCAATACCTGCTGTATTCACGCCCATTTCACTATACCAGCGGGTATACAGCTCCAGGTCCTGGAGCTGTTCTTCTGAAATAAAACTGTTGCCCTCCACTACGGTAATAGCGATCAGTCCTTCATCAGCAAGTGAGTCAATAAAATTGGATTCTATCTCATGAACCGTGCAATATTGCTGTATAGCTATCATTGCTGCCTGCATAACGGGAAATTTAATGTGATGAATTGGCCAGTTGTCTGAATAGTTCTTTTTGTGCGTCCGTCAGATTAGTCGGTAGCAGGATCGTATAAGTGATGATCAGATCTCCGAAAGCACCTTCCTGTTTGTAGACAGGGAAGCCCTTTCCTTTCAGTCTGACCTTCGTGCCATTCTGCGTTTCCGGTTTCACCTTCAGTTTCACTTTTCCACTCAGTGTATCCAGTGTAACATCTCCGCCCAGTATCGCGGTGTAGAGGTCCAGTTCGACCGTCATGTATACGTCGTTGTCCACTCTTTTAAATGTTGGATCTTCTGGTATCACAAATGTGATATACAGGTCGCCATTCGGACCGCCGTTACCACCCGGGGCACCATGTCCTTTCAGTTTGATGACCTGTCCGTTGGCAATACCGGCAGGAACCGTGATCCTGACCTGTTTGTCATTCACATTTAGTGTATGCTGGTGAGTCGTATATGCTTCCCGCAAGGGGACATGCAGTTCTGCATTATAATCCTGACCACGGAATTTCCGCTGTCTGCCACCACCGCTGCCGCCGGAACGGTTTCCAAAGAGCGATTCGAAGAAGTCAGAGAACTGTCCTTCACCGAAGTTGCCCTCAAATCCCTGTCCGCCAAAGCCTCCGAATCCTTGTCCGCCGTAACCGCCTGCGCTGCCACGTTGCTGTTTGGCCTGTTCATACTGATCTGCGTGTTGCCAGTGTTCTCCATAGGCGTCATATTTCTTACGCTTATCCGGATCACTCAACACCTCATTCGCTTCGTTGATCTGCTGAAATTTAATATTGGCCTCTTTATCGTTAGGATTCATGTCAGGATGGTGTTTCCTGGCGAGTTTCCGGTATGCCTTCTTAATGTCGTCTGCGGAAGCTTTTTTGTCGACTCCCAATATCTGGTAATAATCTATAAAAGCCATATGTAATCGGGTATATATGGCTACAGCACAAAATCTTTGCCATCTCTTATTTATTAATTTATCTATATTTGGCAACTTAAACCCTTATCCCTTGGACACACAACATTCCTCAACCGGCAAAGCGCCCGGTATTATTGAAATTACGCCGCCTTCAGAGGCTACTATCAAAACCCAGAGCATCCGATTGATCGCTTCCGGAATTATGGGACAGTTTACCACTATGTCACCTTTGGTGTCATTACGTAAGTCTTCCGACTTCTACAACTGCTATGATGTCAGGTTGCATATGTACCTGCCCGATCATGCAAGAAACTTACACCTGGATGAGAATATCTCATCTGCCGGTACTATTGATATCGAAAATGGCCCGATTGAAGTAAGAGAGATCAACATCATTTATGACAACCCGGAGATCAAGCCTGAGATCTATGCCTACTCGCTGTGGGATATCTCTTTCCGCTACTGTGTAGAGGGCCGCGAGCTGCCATGCATCCGTGTGCGTTATGTCATTGATGATCCTGAAACCACACACGGTACCGTTACCAGTGTTGAGAAGACCTGATAAGTATGGTTAAACACATATGTTGTCAACTTGTCATCTTATTGTTTTGGTGCATCGGGTTATGCCATAACGCGGCTGCACAGAAAATTAATTTGCCGCCTGCCATCCGTCAGCTGATCACTGCGCAGTGCAATACCTGTAGTCAGCTGCCGGCAGGGCAGGACTCCGCCGTGTCCCGTTATTTTCATCAGTGTCATGCTGCCATTGATAGCGGTAACCTGGACGACGGCTTTAAGTATGCGGCCACTATCACCGCTATGACAGATAGTAATGCCACTGGTCACCGCCTGCTCACTGTCCGATTCCTGAAAGCCAAGATCCTGTATTACAAAGATTTCTATAAAGAGGCACTGTCAGAATATCTCAAACTGACAACCGTTCCATCGCTCGATAGTAATATTCAGGCTAATATCTATCCCAATATTGCTGAGATCTACCTGGAACAGGGGCAGTTCAATAGGTCGCTGGAATATCTTAACCTCGTTAAAAAACATTATTTCCATTTTTACGAACCAACCGTTGCGAGGAAGATATTGAACAATACCGGCGTTTGTCTGCTACACCTGGAGCGCCTGGAAGAAGCGGAAGCCAATTTCGGTAAAAGCATTGCGATCGCTGCTGCACTCAGGGATACGACCGCCCTGGTAAATTCTTACCTGAATATTGCCCTGTTGTACGATCAGCAGTTCCGTTACCCGCAGGAATGGAACTACCTGCAGCAGGCCCTGGCCCTGGCTAAAGATGCCGGTGACCTGAAGATACGCAGTAAAGTGTACCTGAATATGGCCATCGTCGAAGAAAGGAGAGGCCACCTGAAAGAAGCCCTGTCATACCGGAAGGAATACGAGCAGCTCGAATCCCAGATTGCCAACCGTGATAAGATCTGGGAGCTCGCTGAGCAGGAAAAGAAAATAGCCATACAGCAGCAGGAGTTAAAAATGCAGTTGCTCAGACAGGAGAACCAGCTGCGCGCGGCAGAATCAAAGAGAAGACAGTGGCAACGTAATACATTCTTCATTCTTTCGCTGTTCTTTTTGAGTATTGCAGGCATGATCTACTTCGCCTACCGGCAAACAAACCGGCAGAAGCGCATCATCGCTGAGCAGAAAGATAAATTACAGCTGCTCAATGAAACCAAAGATCAGCTCTTCTCTATTGTCGCACATGACCTGCGTTCGCCGGTACATCACCTGAAGATCAATCTCTCGTATCTGAAAGAATCCCTTGCACGCAATAAGATCAGGGAGGCGACCACCCTATCAGAGAATATCGAAAAGATCTCTGACAATACGTATGCCTTGCTGAATAACCTGCTGTATTGGTCACTCGGACAAACAGGTCAGTTAAGTCTGCAGTCCGATCAACATGACGCATATATGATCATCGCTCAGGTGGTGTATGATTTTAATGCAGGCGCGGCGCTGAAGCGCATTACCATCACTAATGATGTGCCCAGGGGGATGTCCTTTTACGGGGATATGAATACGGTGAAGATCATTTTCCGTAATCTGATAGATAACGCCATCAAATATACACATGCGAACGGATCGATACATATCACCGGACGTATGGTGGATGACCATTGTGAAATAACTGTACAGGATACAGGGATCGGTATGGATGAAAAGATCATCCAGGCCATTTATAAACGTGATACCAAACGTATACAACAGGATACCACAGGTAGCAAGAGTACCGGACTGGGTTTATGGCTGGTAAAGGCTATGACCGAAAAAAATGGCGGCTCTCTGCGTATAACTGGTAGCATTGGCGCCGGTACGAGTATCGTAGTCTGCCTGCCTGTAAACGAATATTATGATGCAGCTGAAAGTGCTGATCCTGGAAGATAGCCCTGACGAAGCAGATTTCCTGGTTAACTTTTTAAAGAAACTGGGTTGCTCCGACATTAGGATCACAACAAACCTCAAAGACGCAGTGGATGCCTATGACGCAGCACTGCCGGACATTTGCCTGATTGACATTTACCTGGCCGACAGACCAGATGGGATCTTATTTGCCGAAACGATCAATGAACACCGTGAACAGAGACGGCCGTTCATTTTTCTAACCAGTGCCAGTGACAGCACAACTTTCCGGCTGGCCAAGTTCACCTCGCCCTACAATTACCTGCTGAAACCTTACAATCCGCTGGAACTGGAATATGCCATTGAACTTGCCCTTTCAAAGTTCAGGCAGGAGTCTGCTGCTGTGCCTGCACAGTCGGCCACGCCAGGTTCGGATACATTGTTCATCAAAAAGGGCAACCTCCTGCAAAGGATCGCGTTCGATGACATCCGGTATATTGAAGTGGATGGTAAATACAGCAAGGTGGTGTGCGGCGGCGAGAAGTTCGTCATTCAGCAGTCCCTGAAAGATGTGCAGGCACAGTTACCGCCCGTACAGTTCTGCCGGGTACACCGTAACTATATTGTCAACGTCAGAGAGGTAACGAAGATCAATACATTCAACAACGAGATCTTTTTCCGGGACGGGGAGTCCCTGTTCTTCAGCAGGCGTTACATCGACGAGTTCCTGCAGGCGTTTAAGATCTTCAAATAATGGGGAAGGAATGCCCGGGGTCAGTGGCATTCCTTCTTACTAATGACCATATCCATTTCCTGTCTTAAAAGCGTATTCCTAAGTTCCTGATTTTGCCCATACTGTTGCCATAAAATGGCATGACCGTGCCAATCAGTGGCATAAGCGGTATGTTTTCGGGCATAAAATGAATAGCTTTGCGCTCGTTTTCCAATAATAACAGCATGTTGAACCTGTTCGATTTTAAGCAAAGAGTGAATTATAAAAATGAAATCCTGGCCGGACTGACCGTGGCGATGACCATGATGCCGGAATCCCTGTCCTTTGCTATCCTGGGCGGATTTCCCCCGCTGGTTGGGCTGTATGCGGCTTTTATCATGGGGCTGGTCACCGCTGTATTTGGCGGCAGACCGGGTATGGTATCCGGCGGGGCAGGTGCTACTGTGGTAGTACTCATTGCGTTAATGCAGTCTCACGGTATCGATCATGTGTTTGCGGCAGTAATGCTGGCAGGGGTGCTACAGATCCTCGTGGGGGTGTTTAAACTCGGTAAATTCATCCGGTTGGTACCGCAGCCGGTGATGTATGGGTTTGTAAACGGACTGGCAGTCATTATCTTCAGTTCCCAACTTGAACAGTTTATGGTGGTTGGAGCTGACGGCGCGCATGCCTGGATGACCGGCGCACCATTATATATCATGCTGGGTCTGGTGGCACTTACAGTGGCGATCGTATTGGTCTTTCCAAAGATCACGAAGGCGGTACCGGCATCCCTGGTGGCGATCATCGTGGTATTTCTACTGGTTCTTGGTTTCGGTATCGATACCCGTACGGTTAAAGATATTGCCTCGGTAAGTGGAGGTTTCCCGCCTTTTCACCTGCCAGCAGTACCTTTAAATCTGGAAACCCTGCGCATTGTCTTTCCCTACGCATTGATCATGGCGGGAGTGGGATTGACGGAGAGCCTGCTGACACTCAACCTCGTGGATGAAATGGTCGATAATAAAGGTAACAGTAACCGGGAATGTATCGCACAGGGAAGTGCCAATATGCTCAATGGCGTGTTCTCCGGAATGGGCGGTTGTGCCATGATTGCGCAAACCTTTGTCAATTTGTCCGCAGGAGCGCGTGCAAGACTCTCTGGTATCATTGCTGCTATGACCATCCTGCTTGTAGTCCTGTTCGGTGCGCCTGTCATTGAACGGGTACCGATGGCCGCCCTGGTCGGCGTGATGATCATGGTGTCTGTTGGTACTTTTGAATGGAGCAGTTTCCGTATTATCAATAAAATGCCAAGGCCTGACGTGATCGTAGGTATCCTCGTGGCACTGATCACCATCTGGTTACATAACCTGGCATTGGCAGTGCTAATAGGGGTGATCCTCTCTGCACTGGTCTTTGCCTGGGAGAGTGCCCGCCGTATCAGGGCCAGAAAGTATCTAGACAGCGAAGGGATAAAGCACTATGAGATATATGGCCCGCTGTTTTTCGGCTCCGTTACTGCTTTCAATGACAAATTTGATGTACAGGAAGACCCTGCGGTGGTGATCATCGACTTCAAGGACAGCCGTATAGCAGATATGTCTGGTATTGAAGCGGTGAATAAACTGACAAATCGTTATAAAGAGGCCGGTAAGGTCCTGCACCTCAGGCACCTGAGCGAAGATTGTAAATTATTGCTACAGCATGCATCGGCTGTGATCGATGTAAACGTTATGGAAGACCCGCATTACCGGGTGGCCAGCGACGGAATAAAAGGTTAATTTTGAATCGACATTGGAGCTAACTGATAACGTATGGACTTGACTCTTGACTCAACTTATCAGGCCGCGGTAAAAGTGGCCGACGAAATAGAAAATCATTTCTCAAAACACCTGGCTATTGCCGCTGTAAGTGGCGAGGAAGACCTGGCGACAGTTCCTCACACAAAATTCATAGAAAAGATGCTGGACGTGGCTTTCTGGGCCAGTCTCCGCAGGGAAGAAGGCATTCCTACCCGTATCTCCCTGGCATTTCTGAATCCCTGTCAGGCAGGGAAACCGCTAAAGTTTGCCAGTAAACTGCCTTTCGATGTACGTGTACTGACGAAGCTGGCCCCTGGTGTAGAAAGGGCGGGTGTACATGTGGGTGTCTGGTACGAAGGCGATAGCCTGTATATCTGGGGTACCACATTAAAACTGCCGAACTTCTGCTTTGTACTGGATGTATCAGAACCGGGTTTGCTGGTGGTAAAACACCGCCGGAGTGTCGGGCTGGGCAAGTTCGCCAATGTGGCAGTACTGAAAGGGGATCAGGTGAAGATCGTGGATGAATCATGCGGCCTGCTGCCGGATAGTCCGGGCATCGTGACCTCTTTACTGGGCCTGACCTCTTCTGCCGTGTGGAACGATCCGGTGAATGTCCTGATCCAGATAGCTGTTTCTATGCGGGCGCACAAAAGGGGGGGGATTTTACTGGTGGTACCTTCCGGTAGTACCAGATGGAAGGAATCGATCGTGCATCCGCTGACCTATCCTTTAAATCCTGCATTCTCCGGGGTGGCTGATCTTGTTCGTCAGGACGGAGGAAAAGTAACAGAGATCTTCTGGCAGAATGCGCTGCGACGGGAGGTAGATAATATCACCGGACTGACCGCCGTGGATGGCGCTTCCGTGATCACGGATAAGCATGAACTGGTTACTTTTGGTGCAAAGATCACCCGCGCCCCCTGGTCTACACGCGGGGTAGATAAAGTGGTGATGATCGAACCAGTGATTGGTGGTACGCCCGAACTGATGCATCCGTCTGCGATTGGTGGTACCCGTCACCTGTCAGCCGCACAGTTCGTTAATGACCAGCCGGATGCGATCGCCCTGGTCGCTTCCCAGGATGGGTACTTTACCGTGTTTTCATGGTCGGAACAGGTGCAGCTTGTGCAGGCGCATCGCATAGACACGCTGCTTTTATAATCAACCGGTGTTGATAGGGTTATCCTGTTGCGGAGCTTACAGCAAGCTTTGTAACAGGATAATTTATTTCAGGAGCGTTTGGTCAATGCATGCCTGGCGCAAGTGAGGAAGTTGCCTGCCGGAAGAACTGCCAGAACGCGGTCAGGTCAACTGTTGTTTTGCGGGGAATAACAAGTGAGCAAATATAGTGGTCTGATATGCAGCAGATTGCCTTGTACTGTATCAGGTGCTTAAACTCACCTGTATATAAATGATCGTCCTCTTTTACCAGTGACTGTATCTCCAGCACCTTCATGTCCATGGTTAATCCTGTTTTAAGGATCTTGGACAACGCTTCTTTCATCGTCCACAGCATCGTCGTAGTGGCTGTTTCTGGCAGAGAAACTGTTGTCAGGAGTCTGACTTCATCTGGTGTGAACTGCTCTTTTATAACGTCTGTATTGACCTTATTTGTTTTTTCTATGTCGACACCTAAGGGATGTGCTTCCGGATACGCCAGTGCGATACCCAGGTTATCACAGTGGGTGATACATACCTGCAGGTTACGGGTGACGCTATACTGTACAATCGGGAACTGGAATATGCCAGCGGTGATAGCTATCTTTGTCAGGTCTTCATATGCCGCCATAGCGCCAATAGCCTTTTTAGCAGTAAGTCGTCCAAGCAGATAACTATGCTTTCTCCTGTCAAAGCGCAGGCTGTTATAATATTCCAGTTCTTCCTGATGTAACAGCTGAAGTTTCAGTATCAGGTCCGGCAGATCAGCCTGAAGTATACAGAATCCCGCCTGGTAGCTAGTCGTTTCCCTGATCAGTTCAAATTTTCCTCGCTGGATTAACATAATATCAGTCTGATTTTCAGTAAGTAATTACGGCCTGTTTGTCTTTTACGTGGCTTGGTGGCCAGTTATTTGACCATGAGATACATCCGCTACATGTTTTCGTATAGATATCAGTGAAGTAAATTTCCGCTGCTATTAATTAGTAGAAACATACCTGTCTAATATCTGGCTAATGGTATACAGTATATGAATTTACATACATCCTGCCAAAAACTCTCTGTTACTGACTGAATCCGGATCGTTTTCCGGTAGCTGGCTTTAGAACTGCCTGTTACGTACTCTTTTTGATAGTGTCACCGGAGCACTGATCAACCGCGTCTTGAAAGACAGGAACATTTCTCCCAGCACAACGCCCTTCTTTTCCTCACCGGATTCCTGTACGCCACGTAATAGTCTGATGGACAATATACCCAGTATGGCGCTCATTGTCCAGATCACCTGCTGGTTAGGTAATAGATCCGCCAGCATGCCACCCATCAGGGGCGCTGCTGCTGAACACAATGCCAGCAGCATATTTTTTGCCGACAGGTAGACCATCGCATGCGTGGAAGGGGCCAACTTAATACCCAGGTTATTCAGCGAAAGGTTGATACCGGAGTTGGCCACGCCGGTCAGTATATTGATGAGTGCCAGTACAGCAATATTAAACTGTACGGAGGCTGAGATCGTCGTAAATGCCCAGGTGAGCATGCCTGCGATGTACAATGGTGCACAGATCAGTATGACGGTCTTGTTACTGTATTTATCAGAATACCGTCCCCATATGCGCACGAAAAGGATGCCGCTGAGCTGCCCGGTGATAGCCATTATAGTTACCATAAAAACTGACAGCTGCATAGTCTTCAGCATGTATACTGTCAGGAACGGGGTAGCCAGGTTTACACCAAATATCCAGCTGCCATTGAAGAACAGCAGCTTCCGGAAATTGACGTCACGCAGTGGCAGTGCATACTGTTTTACAATGTTGGACGGCTGCACAGTCGCCAGCGGCTCAGGCGTCCGTATCAGCAGGTATAAACTGGATAACCCTGCTACCGCACCTGCAAGGAACAGTGTCGTTAATGCCGCCGTTTCATATTCGGGATACCTGTTTTTAATATAGTCAATCAGCAGCGATACTGTCAAACTAAGTGTCACATTCAATATTTGTGTCAGTCGTGTCCGCTGTGCATAGAATGTCCCCAGCTTCTCAACGGGCAGCAGGTCTTTCATCCAGGAGTTCCAGGTGGCACCTGCCAGGGAGCCAAACAGGTAATGGAAGAACAGCAGGAGGATCAATGTATGTATAGTTGTACCCATTGTGAATACAAATGGCATCAGCCCGATAATGATCAGTGGACATCTGGCGAAGGCGGTACATACCACTGTAATAACGCGCCGGTTATTATATCGCTGGGCCAGCCAGATGGCAAACAGCTGGAATATATTGGTCAGGGTGGGTAAGGCGGCCAGCAGACCGATCTGGAAGTTACTGGCGCCCAGCTTGAGTGCCAGTGCTGTGAGGAAAGTTCCTCCAGTCAGCACAACCATTGTTTCTACTGCGAGCCCATCTTTGGTAACGAGGTCCATCCCTGCATTTACCTGTTCTTCTGTTAACTGCGTTGTGGGTATTAGTTTCATTAGTTCTCCATTCGTCGATGCCGACTAGTCAGTTTGTTGCGGTGTTCTTCTTTAATCTGGATAAGTAGCCTGTCCTATGGTAAATTCCTCTCTATTATAACAATCACTATTAGCGTGTAAGACGGCGCAAAATTATGACATACAATCCGATATTTTTATTCATCACACATACCCAAAAAGTAGTAGGTTCCCCTGTTTATCGGAAAAAAGCATTTTTAGCATGGCAGATTATTTGTAATAATACCTGTAGAAAAACTTTTTCTATGCTGGTACCATTAATTGCACTGGCGGTCGTAGTTGTAGGCGTCGTTATTTATCTGGTGCTTCAGACAGGAAAGAAGACCAGAGACCAGGGAAACAAATAACAAAACTAATGATATGACAAAAGCATTTGAGCGCATTAAAAGCAGCGCAGAAAACGTTGACCTCACTGATAGTCCTCAGGACGAACAAAAAATGCAACGGGAAGATATCGAAATAGAATTACCGGATGTGTCTGATATACCGGGACAGGAACATATACATGTGGCACCTTTGGGAGAGTTGGCTGACACAACGATCTCGTCTGCGGATGAAGAAGGCGAGGGGCTCTTTGATGATGAAGACGATCTTGATGACGCTGCAGATGTAACAGCGGAAGAACGACAGGACCTCGAGACAAGCGCAAATGTCACTCCCGGGGAGGAAGACGCAGACAATCTGAGACGGGCATCTCTTGATGACACGGATGAGGATGGAGATCCTTTAAATGAACGTGGCTTTGGTGAGGAAACATCAGGCGCAGACCTGGATATTCCCGGTGCGGAACTGGATGATGAAAACGAGGATATTGGCGCCGAAGATGAAGAGAATAATGCTTATAGCAGGGGAGGGGTGAACAATGATAATATGACCGAAGGAACACCCTGAGCAATCTCAATAATTCAGTGAATAAAATGTAAAGGGTATATCAGATACATATCTGGTATACCTTTTTTTATGCCCTGATCCCGATTCGATAATGTCATTATACCATCACTAAAAGGTCACTTAAAGGGCACTTCAATAGCTCCTGGATATTGAAGTGCCCTTTAAGTGACCTTTTAGTGCCCTTTAAGTACCATTTTAGTATGAAGATCACATACTATTTTAACCAGGTTGAATTGGCTAAAAAGAATAATAAATAACGTTAATGAACCGTGTTGTGCTAATGGCTTTTCTTTCCCTGGTAAGCCTTGTCCCATTCAGACATCGCCTCCTCCACCGATTTTCCGCTGCCGAAGACGCCTTGTTCTTTATCCGTACCAAGAATGCAATGGTACATCTCTCCGTCCCTGTAAACGGAAGGCTGGAAATTCTTTACGGATGCGGGTAAATTCTCCTGAGAATAATCCACATGAATGATTTCTTTATCAATGGAAGTCTTTTTCATAAAGTTGTGTTTATTAACTGCGACAAAGATTATTCCATGCCACCTATCAGATACTGATCTGTTTGCAGGCTTCATAGAACTTCTGCAACAGGATATTAGTGAAGTTTGTTCTGACGGCAATGACGTCTTCCTCCTTTTCAACAATTCTCCCGCATCTGACAGGCTTTTGCTGATAACAGATGGCATAGTGTGCAAAGCGCTCCTCGATCCCTTCTTCAGGTACGGGTGATGCATAACCCGTGATAGCAATGCCCCAGTCCGCAGTAAACATAGTAGCCACCTGCATGGCCATCTGTATAGCTACTTTTTCCGACACGCAATTGCAGTTGCCGGCGTGGACTGGATCGACATGCAGATGCCTGGCTTTTTGCCCGATATTATAGGCAGTGATACCTCCCTGGAAGATTTGCGTTGCACCGTCTGCCAGGGAGAATGCCACCTGTAGCTGACCTGCCGTAACACTTTCCGCTACGGCGAGCGTCTCCTGTTTCTTCTGTAGTAATACTGAGATATTGTTTATTGTATCTATATCATAACCGTAAGCCATCATATCATTACCATATTTTTATTACGATAACACCAGTCCTTCCAGATCTGCGTCTGCAGGGCCGGTGATCACTTTGCCATCATAATTGTACCTTGCTCCGTGACATGGGCAGTCCCATGATTTTTCAGTCTGATTCCATTTTACATCACACTTCATGTGTGTACAGGTGGGGTTCAAAGCAAATAATTTACCTTCTTCGTTCTTGTACAAAGCCACTTTCTTATCATGATAACGTACCAGTTTCCCTTCTCCGGGCGCGAGGTCTGACAGTTGTTTAAGTTCATCTGCAGAGAAGAGTTTGCCGAAGAACTCTTTTATTACATCGGTATTATGGGTGACGAAACTGGTGAACCCTGCCACTGGTTTAATCCTGTTCGGATCAAACAGTTTTTCCAGTGTGGCATTTTCTTTCATGATGATACATTTCAGCAGCTGTGCAGAAACGGTACCATATGTCATACCATTACCACCAAAGCCTGAAGCGACATATACATGGTCTTCATGCCCTGGCAGATACCCGATGTAAGGTAATCCGTCCGTCGGCTCGAAGTACTGTGATGACCAGCGGTAAACAATCTCTTTTACGCTGAAATGTTTGCGCGCATGTGCTTCCAGTGACCGGAAACATTGGTCTGTATTAATTTCTTCGCCTGTCTTATGGTCTTCCCCACCAATGATCAGATAGCGCTGGCCATTGACGATCTGTGTGCGGTAATAATGATAAGGATCGTACATATCATAACTGAGATCTTCCGGATAGGCCTCGTCTTCCAGTGTTACTGCCATTGCATAACTGCGGTAAGGGCTGCAACGCAAATGTAACAGATTGATGCCCGGGGGAATATGAGTGGCATATACCACATCCACAGTGCTGAATACGCCACTTGTCGTGGCGACTTTCATCGTATCATCTTCTGTTACGTTGATGACACGGCATTGCTGTATGATAGTGCCACCAGCAGCTTCAAATGCTTTCGCCAGCCCCTGGATATACAGCAGCGGATTAAATTTCGCCTGACCCGTAGCCCTGACTGCCTTTCTGAAGGGAACCGTAACCGGTATGTCTGTGATATAGTCTATATTCAATCCAGCATCAGCAGAACTCTTTCTGATCTTATCAAGTTCTTTCTCCTGATCTTCATCCTGTGCAAAGAGATAAGCATCTGCTTCCTGAAAGCCACAATCAATGTTGAACCTGGTGACATTATTCCTGATCAGATTGAGGGCCTCGGCTGTTGCATGTGCCACATGTTTCGCATTTTCCTCCCCGAAATTCTGTGCGATGACATAATAAGGTACATCAAGCAAGGTGTTCAGGTGGGCGGTTGTACCACCAGTTGTACCAAAGCCCAGCTCTTCTGCTTCTACGATCAGGCACTGTTTACCGGCCTCCTGTAACAGCAGGCCGGTAGTGATACCTGTGATGCCACCGCCAATGATCACGACGTCGTATTTTTTATGCCGGTCAGCCCTGTTAGTTGTAAGATATGATTGCACATTTCCCTGCCACAGGCTGGTTTGCGCGCCGTCTCTGTTTATCATGTCATTTCAGTTTTATTATCTTTAAAATGATCAATTTGTATGCCCGCCGGGACCGGATCAGGGGTTGAGTACAACCTTCACACATCCGTCTTCCTTCTTTTTGAAGATGTCGTATGCATTACTGGCTGCAGCCAACGGTAGTCTGTGTGTAATGATATCGTTCAGTGTGACGCGCCCTGAAGAGACCAGTTCCATCAGGTGATCTATGTACCTGTGTACAGGCGCCTGCCCGCTTTTGATCGTGATACCTTTGTCAAAAATGCGGTGCAGCGGAAAGTTATCATACGGACTACCATACACGCCGACTACTGTCACTGTTCCACCGCGTCTTACCGCTTTGAAACAGTTCTCCAGTACCTTTGATGTACCTTTCTCTACATTGATGGTAGCCTTCACTTTTTCAAAGAAGGTGCGGTCGGCTTCCATGCCTACAGCATCCACACATACGTCTGCACCACGACCCTGCGTCAGGTCATAGATGGTCTGGATAGGATCTACTTCAGAAGAATTGATCGTTTCCACGCTGTTAGTATTCCGGGCCATGTCCAGTCTGTACTCAACAGGATCAATGGATATAACTCTTCCGGCGCCCTGTATCCACGCGGCTTTCTGCGCCATTAGTCCGACAGGACCGGCGCCAAAGATGGCCACTGTTTCGCCGCCTTTGAGTTGAGCCCAGTCGATAGCGGACCATCCTGTAGGGAAGATGTCTGTAAGAAATAGTGTCTGTTCATCTGTAAGATTATCAGGTACCAGCCGCGGACCGAAGTTCGCATAAGGCACCCGCGCATATTCTGCTTGTCCACCTGCATAGGCGCCATACAGATCAGTGTAACCAAAGAGTCCGCCACCTTTGCCAGACGTCATATCTCCCTGCGGACCATAGTGTTCTTTGTTGCTGTTTTCGCAATGAACGGGTAGCTGATGGTTACAGAAATAACAGTTTCCACAGGCAATTGGGAAGGGAACGACGACCCTGTCACCTTTTTTTAGTTTAGTGATACCAGACCCTGTTTCTTCAACAATACCCATGAACTCATGGCCCATGACCTGGTCTTTTAACTGCGGAAAGAAGCCGTCATAGATATGGAGATCTGAACCGCAGATAGCGGTAGATGTCACTTTCACAATAATGTCTTCTGCATGTTCGATGCGTGGGTCTTCGACTGTGTCCACACTAATGTCTCCGATTTTATGGAATACAGCTGCTTTCATAAGATGATATTTTATGTGTGAGGAAATAATACTTAAACCAGGCAGGAGTAGGACGGCGTAACCATTACTTCTGTAAAACCGTGCCATGGCAGGTGTGCAACACATTGGCGACCAACCTGGCTTATGCGGTGTGACTAGCACACATTAAGTGTAGAACTCTTGGGGCAATTGGGTATAGTGGTTGTAACGCCTATGAAAGGGATATGGCAAATAATCTGCTATCAGTAGCGTTCGCCGGGGAAGCGCTTCCACTCAGCGCTTTATACGAAATAACAAATCCTTAAAGTAAGATGCTATAAATCAATAGTTTTCAGAAACGAATGTTTGGTTTGTTTATTGTTTCAGCATTTTCATAGCCCATTTTAGAATAACGAATCAATATGTCTGGTGAATAAAGGCACATCGGGAAGGCGTAAGCACATTTTTGTTACCAACTGTCAATCCTATTCAATTATATATATGACGACTACACAGCAGCGGCCCAGGCTGAAGATATTTACTTGGCATATTCACGGAAGCTATCTGTATTACCTGTCACAAGGCAATTTTGATATCTATATTCCTGTCAATGAGCAGCGCACACCTGGGTACTTCGGGAGGGGAAAAACATTTCCGTTTGGAGACAATGTACATGAGATTCCTGTAAAGATGGTGAAGGACTTCGACTTTGATGTGATCCTCTATCAGTCAACAAAAGACTATCTCGTAGATCAGTACGATATTCTTTCCCCTTCACAGCGCAGATTGCCCAGGGTGTACCTGGAACATAACACACCGGCAAAAAATCCTGTTACAACAAGGCACGTCGTAAATGACCGCCGTATCTGCCTCGTGCATGTAACACACTATAACCGGTTGATGTGGGACAATAACCGTACTCCGGCAACAGTCATCGAACATGGTGTGACGATGTCTGACATTCCGTATACCGGCGAACTGGAAAAAGGGCTCGTCACTATTAACCACTTGCCACAACGTGGCAGGGGACTGGGATGGGATATCTTTCAACAGGTACGAAATATCATACCTGTTGACCTGGCAGGTATGGGCAACGGGGATGATGGCGTAGGAGAGATCCTGCATCCGCAGTTACCAGCCTTCAGAAGCCGGTACCGTTTCTATTTTCATCCTGTAAGACATACCAGTCTGGCACTGGCAGTATGTGAAGCGATGATGCAGGGATTACCTGTCATCGGACTGGCCACTACTGAGCTGGTGACAGTGATAGAAAATGGCAGGAACGGATTCATTCACACGGATATTAACTATCTCATCAGAAAGATGAAACTGTTATTAAATGAGCCCGAACTGGCCGCTCAGATGGGCGCAGAGGCGAAGGCCAAGGCGATGAAGCGGTTTGGCATAGAACGATTCATTGCAGACTGGGAAAGGCTCTTTCACAACGTCTGTAATGGCAACATGAATGAATTGATCTATACGGATCAGCTCTTTGGAAAGCAGCCGGTGGAGACTGATCACAGTACCATCGCCAGCGATATCTGACAATAAAAGGCCCGTTTATGAAAAGGATAGCATTTATCAGCGAACATGCATCGCCACTGGCTGCTTTAGGTGGTGCTGACGCGGGGGGACAGAATGTGTATGTGGGAGAGGTCGCCAGACAGCTATCTCTGAAAGGCTACCAGATCGATATCTTTACGCGGCGGGAAGAAACAGCACTACCGCGGATAGTGGCCTTTAATGACACCATCCGCATCATTCATGTGGATGCCGGCCCGGCAGAAGACATTCCCAAGGAGACCCTGTTACAATACATGCCTGCTTTCAGAGATGACATGCTGTATTTTATACAAACCGAACAGCTATCCTACGAACTGATACACGCTAACTTCTTCATGTCAGCACTGGTGGCAATGGAGTTGAAATCACTGCTCGGAATACCGTTCGTGGTGACTTTCCATGCTTTGGGACATATACGCCGTATCCATCAGGGCGACAATGACAGATTCCCGAAGGAGCGCATCGCTATTGAGGAGAGAGCTGTGAGGGAAGCGAGTATGATCATTGCTGAATGTCCGCAGGACAGGGATGATCTCATCACGTATTATCACGCTCCGGTGGATAAGATCTCTATCATTCCCTGTGGTGTGAATACAGCAGAGTTTTATCCGATAGCGAAAGCAACTGCCCGTTCATTACTTGGGCTGCCTCAGCATGATTGCCTCCTTTTACAGCTGGGCAGGATGGTGCCCCGTAAGGGAGTTGATAATGTGATTGCGGCACTGGCAAAAATGCATTGTGAGCGAAGGAAGGTCAGGCTACTGATAGTAGGAGGAGATGCGGATACAACCACCGAACTGCAACGTCTGCAACAGCTGGCGGCGGAGCTCGATGTAAAGGACCGGGTCTTGTTCGCCGGACAAAAGTCGCGCGAAGAATTAAAATACTATTATGCTGCGGCGGATCTTTTCATCACTACGCCCTGGTATGAACCGTTTGGTATCACGCCACTCGAAGCCATGGCCTGCGGTACGCCGGTTATTGGCAGTAATGTAGGTGGTATTAAGTTCAGCGTCGCTGAAGGTAAAACCGGTGCGCTGGTACCTCCCCAGGATGCGGACGCATTGGCGGCAAAGATCAGTTCATTACTGCGTTCTCCGGCCACACTGGAAGAAATGAGTGCAAATGCCATCAGAAGGATCAATAAACTGTTTACCTGGGAACTGGTCGCACAGGACATCCATACCCTGTATGAAAAAGTGACTGGTAATAATACGCTCTACCCGGACAGTTTCTTTTCCGGTCAAAGCATCCGTTTATGAAAAAGGCAATATTTATAGATAAGGATGGAACACTGATCAGTGATGTCCCCTACAATGTAGATCCTGACAAAATAGTGCTCACTGATGGAGCAGTAGAAGGTTTAAGGCTTTTACAACGTAAGGGATATGCACTGATCGTAATTTCCAATCAGGCAGGCGTGGCGCATGGATACTTCGCGGAAGAAGACCTCGAGCCTGTTATCTTCAGGTTACATCATCTGTTGGGCAGTGCGGGTATTACGCTGAACGGATTCTATTATTGTCCGCATCACCCGATGGGAAAGCTGTCGCAATATACCGTCTCCTGTAACTGTCGTAAACCAGCGCCAGGCATGATACTGAAAGCAGCAGCTGACATGAACATCTCACTGCAGGCATCCTGGATGATAGGGGATATTCTGCATGATGTGGAAGCCGGTAACCGTGCGGGCTGCCAGTCTGTGCTGATCAACAACGGTAACGAGACCGTATGGGAAATGAACGAATATTCCCGGCCGGCATATATCGCAAAAGACTTACTGGAAGCAGCAAGGCTTATTATCAATCACTCTACTGCAAACTATAGCACATGGAACTCATATATCAGTCATTGATCAGGTCTTTTGTAGAACCGGCAGTACTTGTACTCGGGGACCTGATGATAGATACTTACCTCAGAGGGGCGAGTACACGTCTTTCTCCGGAGGCCCCCGTGCCTGTAGTAGACATCAGTTCCCATACATCTGTATTGGGAGGTGGCGCGAACGCAGCAGCCAATTTGCGCCAGCTGGGTGCACAGGTTACATTTGTCAGCCTGATGGGAAACGACTATGCCGCAGAACTGGCCAGTGGACTACTTACGAAGGATGGGATCAGGAACGAAGTGGTAAGATGCGATACAAGACGTACCATTACCAAGACAAGAGTGATCGCCGGACAACAGTTGCTCACCCGTTATGATGAGGGCACAGAACTGCAGCTGGATGCCATGTGCGAACAACAGATCATCACAGTACTGGAGCAACAACTTCCATTACATAATGCTATACTGATCGCAGATTATGGAAAGGGGCTTATTACGCCTGGTATTATTGAAGCGCTGGAACGACTGAATAGTATCCACAGAAAGTTCCTGGCTATAGATGCCAAAAGATTAGACAGGTACAAAGCGCTGCAGCCCGATGTAGTAAAGCCTAATTATAAGGAGATCATTACACTGCTGGGTATTGCAGAGCAGCCTGATTGTAAAGCGAGACAACTGGAGGAGCTGGGAGCCTCCATTTACGATGCGACAGGTGCGAAGATAACGGCTGTTACACTGGATGAAGAAGGTGCCCTGATCTTCGAGCAGGATAAATTGTTATGTCATACGTCCGCCCGTCCGGTTAGCAACCCCAATGTATCTGGTGCCGGAGACACCTATATCAGTGCATTCACATTGTCCTGTTTGTCAGGTGCTACCCCGGCAACAGCCGCTGAAGTAGCTGGCATGGCAGCATCCATTGCCATCCGGAAGAGTGATACCGCACATTGTAAGCTCAGTGAACTGGTGGCCTGTTTCTCTATGAAGGATAAATACATCCGTGACACGGCAGAACTGGATGCGCTCTGCAACATGTACAGAGCGCAGGGTAAGAAGATCGTGTTTACAAATGGCTGTTTCGATATTCTGCATAGCGGACATGTCAGCTATCTGGAACGTGCGGCATCACTGGGAGATATTCTGATCGTAGGGGTGAACACCGATGATAGCATTAAGCGTTTGAAAGGCTCCGAAAGACCCATTAATCAGCTGAATGACAGGGTCCAGGTACTGGCGGGATTAGGTGCAATTACACACCTGATAGCCTTTGGAGACGCGCAGCATGATACGCCGGAACCGCTCATCAGGATCATACGCCCGGATATATTTGCCAAGGGAGGTGATTACAGCCGGGAATCGCTGCCGGAAGCTGCTGCTGTAGAAGAATACGGGGGAGAGGTGGTATTACTTCCACTTGTTCCGGATCGTTCTACTACGCTGATCATTAAACGTATCTATACTACTCCTGTTCTAAAAGTTGCGGAGGCATAAATGAAAACTGAATGGCACGCATGCCGTCGTATACTGTGCATACGTCCTGATAATATCGGCGACTTGTTGATGAGCACACCTGCTATAAAAGCACTGAAGCAAACATTTGATTGTCATATCACCGTACTTGTATCGTCCATGGGAGCAGCCATCGTGGAAGAAATACCTGAAATCGATGCTGCTATTGTCTGCGATGTTCCATGGGTACAGACGAATAAGACGCCAACCCCCACTGACTTTACTGATCTGGTACAGCGCCTGAAGGACGAACACTTTGATGCCGCTGTGATATTCACTGTGTACAGTCAGAATCCCATGCCATCTATTTTGCTGGCATATCTTGCAGCGATCCCACTCAGGCTCGCCTATTGCCGCGAAAATCCTTATCACCTGTTAACGCACTGGGTACCTGATGAGGAACCTTACTCCTTCATCCGCCATCAGGTAATAAGGGACCTGGAGCTGGTAGTTAGGGTAGGAGCAGTGATCAGGGACCGGCAGTTTAGTTTGCAGATAAGGCACCAACTCTGGCCGGCAATAGCAGATAAGCTCCGGGCGATCGGGGTGGATCCTGACGCGCCCTGGATCGTCTTACATCCGGAAGTATCAGAGCAGAAACGGAAGTACAGTACGGAGGACTGGATTACTATTGGCAAACAGATACGGGAGGCTAATGGTTGTCAGTTGGTGGTAACGGGAAAGTCAAATCAGGAAGAGGCACAGGAAATGGTGAATGGTATTGGCGATAAGGCTTTTAATACAGCTGGTTTGTTCAATCTCGCGGAGCTGATCGTGCTGATCAGCCGTGCGGCTTTATTACTGTCAGTGAACACCGGTACCATACATATTGCATCTGCTGTACAAACGCCGGTACTGGTGCTGTATGCGTTGACGAATCCACAGCATACTCCCTGGTGTGTACCTTCAAAAGTGTTATATTTTGATGTACCGGTTGATCTGCAAAGCAAAAATGAAATTGTGAGATATGTGTATCAGTCATTCTCCAGGGAAGACCTGCCATTAGCACTGCCTGAACGTGTAGTTGAAACGGCGTTGACAATGCTGGCGAGCAGGAATACTCCGTCAGGTAGCTTCCAGCAGCCGCATACCTTGCCTTAATACGATCTCGTAGTCTGGTTCACTTGTCCAGTCGATGGTGTAGTGTAGCTGCTTATTCAATGGCGCCCATCTGCCAGGTTCTCCGTCCATACTGATCACCACACTCGGCGTCTCAAATGCTGCCGCCATATGTGAGACCCCTGTACAGTTCGATAATAGTGCCCTTGCATTTTTGATCAATACCCCCAGACTGCCTAATGTCGTTCGTCCGGCAGTATTCATTGACTTATGTTTCATCAGTGAGGCTACTTCTTCCGTCAATGGTCTTTCATCTTTCGTACCCGTCAGTACGATCTTCCATCCTTTCTCTGCGAATTCATCGGCCATCGCGGCGAACATATGTGGAGGCCACTGCCGCCAGCTGCCTCTTGATCCTGGATGTACACACAGGTACTCCTGTGCTTCCAGTGGAAGGCACAACTGATTGAATTCATCTACATCCTTTGCCGTGACGGGAAACTCCAGGTGTGTACCCTGTCGGGGAATATTGAGATATTCCATCAGTAGCAGATGCCGTTCTATTTCAGATACATCTGTGGGATATTCAAGGAACAGACCCGCATCCGGACAACCATCTTCCTGCCGCCAGTATCCGGCTGTATAACGTGCGCCGAATAAGGCCACCATCGGATTGACTATTGATCCGTTGCCCTGCATCTGTATGGCAAGGTCAAAGTGTTGCTCCTGCATGCTACTGAGGAAGGGCGGAATTTGTGCAGGCACTACTGATTGCTCCGGGAGTCCGGGGAATCCGGGGAAGTGAACAAATTCATCCAGGTAATGATGGAAGCGTTCTACGAAGGCTGCCTCCCATGGTAGTCCCAGCAGCGTAATATGAGCGTCGGGGAAAGCTGTGCGCAGTGCGCGGAATGCGGGAACTGCGCACAACATGTCTCCAAGCTGTAATGCACGGAATACAACGATCTTTTTTATAGGTGTCTGCATATTACAGGTAAAGTACTTTATAGCGCCATGCCCCATACAGACTCCAGTAAGTGGCCGCAAATGGGATGGCAGCAGATGTTACGATCATTTCTAGCACATGGGATATCCGGTGTGACGTATGTCGCAGCCGTCTCCCTGCAAATGTTCCTACCAGCAACAACCATGCACCGATCATCACTGTTGCCGCCGTAAATTCTCCGCTGAACATCAAACTGATACCGAGCAGAAAACAGGCGATCATTACATAATAGTTCCATGCCGGCCGGCGTTGTATCCGGTTTCGGTACATACCAGGGAATTTCTTATAAAGCAGGGCATTGAAAATATTTTTCTTCTGTTCCTTTATACTTATGCCCCAGGAGGCTTTCCGCACAGGATGGACAACTACCGCATTTTGCAGATGATAGATGGGAATATTGTGTTGCAGCAACCTGAACTCCAGATCACTGTCCTCCCGCCATGCGGCTTCAAATGATTCGTCAAATCCGCCGACTATTTCCAGTGCCTCTCTTGTACACGCACAATTGGCTGTGACAAAGTCGCTCTTTTCCAGCTGCGCGGTATTGAGCTCATAGTCGGTGGGACGTCCTTTAATAGGAACCACTACACGTCCTGTATAGACGGCAACTGCATCGCCTTTCCATCCGTGCCACAGACTTTGCAGCCAGAAAGGATCTGGCTGTGTATCATCGTCTGTAAATGCTATTAGCGGTGCGTCACTGGCTTTCCAGCCTGCATTTCTTGCGGCAGCCGGCCCTTTTTTACCAGGCAGTGCAATGTATTTTACATCGATCAGGCCTGCATATTTCCAGCTGCAGGCTACCTGACGGGTATACTTGTCAGGACCATCACTCACAACGATCACTTCGAACGAGCCCAGGTCAAAAGATTGCTCTTCGAGGGCTTTCAGACAGCGCGACAGTAGCTCGGGTCGTTGATAGGAGGGAATAACAACACTGATTTTTTTGTGCATAGTGCTATTTTATTTCTCGATTAAAAAAGAGCTGATTACAAGTGCATCAAACGGTGATGACCAGAAACATTCTACTGCATCACGGGGTGTGCAGACGATGGGTTTACCGAGTGTATTGAATGAGGTGTTGATCAGTACAGGTACTCCAGTTTTTTTATAGAATGCCTGTAGCAGATCATAGTAACGGCTGTGCTGATCACGGTTGATCGTCTGGATACGTGCTGTACCATCTACATGGGTGACCGCAGGTATTTTATCTTTTTTATCCTCTTTTACATTATATACAAACAACATGAAGGGCGAGAACTGTGCATCTTCGAACCATTCACCGGCAGCTTCTTCGAGTACAACAGGAGCCACCGGACGGAAGTCTTCGCGGTCTTTTACCTCGTTCAGTCTGGCCTGCATATTTGCAGAGATAGGAGATGCCAGTATAGAACGGCTGCCTAATGCCCGCGGACCAAACTCCATGCGTCCCTGGTACCACCCGATGATCTTATCCTCGGCTAACAGCGCAGCAGTTTCTTCAGCTACGTTGTCCAGTTTCTTATAAGGTGTTTTGGTCCAGTCGAGAAATGCTTTTATCTCTTCATCGCCATATTCCGGTCCCCAGTAAGCGTGGTCCATCCGGAAAGTTTTTTCCTGGCTACCTCTTTCTTTTGCGTCCGTCCACATAGCCGCACCCAGCGCGGTTCCTGCATCTCCGGAAGCAGGTTGCACCCAGATGTTCCTGAAGATACCGGCATCTCTGATCTTCGCGTTCAGCACACAGTTCAATGCTACTCCGCCGGCAAAGCAAAGGTTTTCGGCATGTGTTTCTTTATAAAGCCAGTCAGCCAGTTGCAATACTGATTCCTGCAATACTGCCTGTAAAGAATGTGCAATGTTGAAGTGATGGGCTGTGAAATCATCACCTTTCTTCCTTGCTGGCCCCAGCATTTCTACCATCAGCGCATCATCAATGGCATACTGCCCATTGTCCAGCATGCTGATCATGGAGCGGAACGCATTTACAAACACCGGTTTTCCGTAGGAAGCCAGTGCCATCACTTTATACTCATCGGAAGAGTGCAGGAAACCAAGGTGTGTAGTGATTTTCTCATACAATAATCCGAGAGAATGTGGCATGTTGACCTGACTGATACGTTGCAGGTCATTGTCTTTACCCATACTGAAGGTAGTGGTAGCCTTTTCCCCGCGACCATCTATCGTAAGCACCGCTGCCTCGTGATAGGGAGAGGGGAGGAACGCACTGGCAGCATGACAAAGGTGATGCTCTACGAAATGCCACTGGTCGTTCTCAAACCTGGCACCACGGAACCGTTGCTGTAAATGATGCGGATAGCCATCTACCAGTTGCCCGGGTGCGTTAATAATAGCTGAGAGAAATAACGGATCCCAGGGGGATACCCATTTCTCCGGAACAAATTGCGAAGGCTGTCTCAATGGAATATCTATCAGGCTTTTCTCCGCGTCCTCTTTCGGTAGGAGGATGAACGGATCGAAAGAATAGGAAATGTGGTCCACATCACTAAGATGAATATTGGCAGTTTTCAGACAATAATCTATCGCATGATAGGGCAGTTCGTAAGCAGAGAACGGAATAGGCCGTTTACCATGTTTGATGTGCGTGAAACGTTCATCTTCTGCGGCAGCAATGAGCTGACCATCTTTTACGAGACACGCGGCAGAATCATGAAAAGCGGCGTTGATTCCAAGTGTATACATGTTGAATGGTTTTATCAATAAGAATGGGTTAATATGTAGCGGTCAGTAATAAGGGCAATGATCAGTGGATACCGGTCATTGCCCTGTGAGACGTAGCTACGCTACGGGTTAACTGTTTTTAGGAGGCTCCCATTGTACCTTGTCGGCCTCGCCATCTGACAGATTGTTTTCTTCAAGGTCTTCCTCGTCAAGTTCAGGCGTATCATCCAGCGCTTCTTGGTCATCATCCTCATCCAGATCATCTTCCAGGTCATCATCTTCCAGGTCATCTTCTTCTCCTTCCAGACCGCCTTCGGCGTTAATATCATTAGGATCCTCCTGCTGGTCTTCTGCGAGATTAGCATTTAGTGGATCTTCATCATTTCCTGGTTGCTCTTTGTCATTAGGCAATTGCATAAGAGTAGTTTTAGTGGAGTGAATTAATAAACACTGTACTATCAACAGCGGCACAAAGATTACGCCATCACAACAGGTTAGGCATTATGAACGGATGGCTCCCCCATAAAAGGGAAAGCTTATCTACACACATATGTAGTATGAGAAACAATTGTGCTGAAACGCTTACAGTCAATGGTACATGGCACGTTTATGGGCACCTGGTAAACAAAGGCACTCCATGGAACGAAGGCCTGAGTACACAACTGGACGAAGGATAGCAATATATTGAAAACCCTGAATACCTACTAAGATCGTAGCTATGGTTTATCAGATAAGGGTAGAGTGGGGTTGGCCTGAGGCCGGCCCCTCTTTTTTGTATCACTATATCAGCTGATGTAGTAATTGTTTGGAGGCGCGTCAGTTACTACGGGTTTGCCCGTCATTTCCAGCAGCGTATTTTCTATCATCCTGCTCATGGCGTCCAGCGCGAGATCGTTAGGTTCCATACCGAAAGGTTCTTCCAGTTCATCTGCAATAGCCTCCAGTGCCACAAATGTATAGGCTATGAAAGTGACGATCACAGGCGTCATCCAGCCCAGGCTGTCAACAAATCCAAATGGTAGCAGTAAACAATAGATATAGACAGTCCTGTGCAACAGCACGCTGTAGGTGTAGGGGATAGGGGTGCTGACCAGTCTTTCGCAACCACCTAAGATGTCAGATAGCTTATTAAAGTTGTTGTCGAAGGAAGCCTGTTGAATGCTGTCGATCCTACCGGCGGCTTTGGCGTCCTGTAACCATTGTCCCATTTCACGCATCAGCAGGACAGGTTTATAGGTCGCCGTCTTTAAAGACGCGGCCAGTGATGCAGGCAGCAACCTATCCAGATCAATTCCCGCATCTGTACGGCGCAGCTGATGTTTTAAGCTATAGGTAAAAGCAATCAGGTACTGGATAAATTGTTTAGGTTCGGCCGCTTCTCTGCCATAGCTACTCAATGTCAGTGCCTGTCTCGCGAGAGAACGGGTGTCATTGAGTAAGGCTCCCCAGAGCTTGCGTCCTTCCCAGAAGCGATCATAGCTGGCATTATTTCTGAACCCCAGGAAGAGTGCGAGCGCGATGCCGAATAGCGTGAAGGGAGCAGGATTGAGCTGGACCTTCATATGAAAGAACGAACCCCGCAGATATACCACCAGTACTGATAGGGTGAGCAGTAACAACAAACGGGGAAGTACTTTAGGGAGTACCGACCCCTTTATGATGAACAACATTCTAAACCAGTGCTCTTTCCTCCTGATGATCATGGGACGTATTTGCCGGCAAAATTATGAATTACTGGCATTCCGGGTTCTTCATTTCAGGAAAATGGTGTACACTTGTTGCAACATATACTTTGTCATTTGATATTCGAAAGCATAAGATCAATTAGTACGTCCAATGCCGGTAAATGATGTTATCATTGTGGGAGGCGGACTGGCCGGATTAACCAGTGCCCTGCACCTGTTACGTGCAGGGTTGTGCGTTACGGTAATTGAAAGGAACGCTTACCCGAAACATAAGGTCTGCGGAGAGTATATCTCCAATGAAGTGTTGCCTTACCTCCGGTGGTTAGGAGCGGATCCGGCTGTGCTGCGACCGGCAAGGATCGAACGGGTTTGCCTGTCGACCGTTTCCGGTAAAAGTATAGCAGCCACCCTGCCGCTGGGAGGCTTCGGCATCAGTCGTTATGCCCTGGACCATTTCCTGATGCAGCGCGTGCTGCAGGAAGGGGGGACTATCCTGGAAGATTCCGTAGATGATATCGTGTTCACACAGGACCATTTCCTGGTCAGTACCACCGGGGGAACATCGCTGAAGGCGCGTTTTGTGATAGGCGCCTATGGGAAAAGAGCAGCACTCGACCAGCGGATGGACCGTGACTTCTCAGCACAGAAGTCCCCCTGGCTGGCTGTTAAATGCCATTATAAGGGCGATTTTCCGGATGGACTGGTAGCACTCCACAATTTCAGGGGTGGGTATTGTGGGGTATCCAAAGTGGAGAATAATATCATCAACGTTTGCTACCTGGCCAGTTATGATACCTTTAAGAAATACAGGAACATTGAGGCGCACCGGGAGGGAGTATTATATGAAAATCCGCATCTGAAAACCATATTTGAACATAGCAGTCCGCTTTTTGAGCGTCCGCTCAGTATCAGCCAGGTGTCATTTGCAGAGAAGCGGAAGGTAGACCGGCATATACTCATGACAGGGGATACCGCTGGCCTGATCCATCCGCTGTGTGGGAATGGCATGGCCATGGCCATCCATAGTGCCAAGATCGCTTCGGAACAATTATTGTCTTTTATGGCGGGGGATGTTTCTTCACGGGGAGAGCTGGAAAGGAAGTATATAAACGCATGGAATGGAGCGTTTGGCAAGCGAATGGCAGCAGGAAAGCTGTTGTCAGCTGTCTTTCGGAAACCGCAGCTGGCGGCAGGTGCTATGAAAGGATTGGTATTGTTACCGAAGTTGTTACCGGTTATTATCCGCCAAACGCACGGAAAACCTTTAAATAATTAGTCACACATGTTTGTCAATACGCAGCAGCGTACGCTTGCTCCTGAAATGATGGATGACTTCCAGATGGAAGGAGATGATCTGCGCAGTACATTGGACGAGATCGCTTATATTAACAGATTGCTGGGAGGAAACAATATTACCCTGAAAGGTGTTTCTTCGCTGATGGAGCATGTTGCAAAGGGTAAACAGGTCACTATCGCTGACATTGGGTGTGGCAACGGGGATATGCTTCGTGCGCTGGCCAAACTGGCGAGGAAGTCTAAATGGCAGGTTAGACTGCTGGGGATAGACGCTAATCAGTTTACGGTGGATTATGCCTCGACATGCTCAGCAGAATATCCGGAAATCAGTTACTATTGCATGGATATTATGCAGGACCGCTTCAGAAGTCTTCAATACGATATCGCATTATGTACACTGACGCTGCATCATTTTGAAGAGAAGCAGATCCTGAAACTGATGTCTCTCTTCCGGAGGAATGCAGCGCTGGGAATAGTGATCAATGACCTGCAACGTAGTGCGGTGGCTTACCGTTTATTTCAGGTATTCAGCTGGATCGCGGGTTTGGGTAAGATGGCCAGGGTCGATGGCCTCACATCGATACTCAGGGGATTTAAAAAAAATGAGATCAAACAATTATCTGAAAAACTCAATTTCAATCAATATACACTCAAATGGAAATGGGCTTTCCGTTATCAGTGGATAATCACAAATGTATGAGCGTTAAAATAACAGCAGTATCGAAAGCCTTACCACCTTATACCAGAAGTACAGAAGAGATCATGCCTTTTCTTGATGTCTGGTTGTCCGGACAGGAAGACCGCTTTGCCAGGAAAGTCAGGAAGATCTTTGAAAATGCTGCAGTTGAACGGCGCTATTCTATTATGAGCCCAGAAGAAGTATTTACCAGTACTTCTTTCGAAGAAAAGAACGATATCTACATGAGAGAGGTGATCAAACTGGGTAGGACCTGTCTCGAAGATGCCCTGCATAAAGCAGGACTGGAGCCGCAGGACCTGGACTACATCATCACCGTCAGCTGTACGGGTATCATGATCCCTTCGCTGGATGCCTACCTGATCAATCTGTTACAGCTTCGCCAGGATATCGTACGTTTACCTGTTACAGAAATGGGCTGTGCGGCTGGTATTTCCGGGATGATCTATGCAAAGAAGTTCCTGGAGGCGAACCCGGGCAAGAGGGCCGCTGTTATTGCGGTGGAATCACCGACAGCCACTTTTCAGCTGGAAGACTATTCGATGCCGAATATTGTAAGCGCTGCTATCTTCGGTGATGGTGCTGCCTGTGTGCTCCTCTCATCCCATGAAGAAGATGCTGGTCCACAGATACTGGGAGAAGAGATGTATCATTTCTTTGATGCAGAACATATGATGGGCTTCCGGCTTACAAATACAGGCTTACAAATGATCCTGGATGTCGAAGTACCCGAAAGGATCGCTACTCACTTCCCTGCCATCGTCCATCCTTTCCTGGATAGACACGGCTGCCGGATAGACGATGTAGACCACCTGATCTTCCATCCCGGAGGGAAAAAGATCATTCAGACGGTAGAGCAGCTGTTTGGTGATATGGGAAAGAACATAGACGACACAAAAGAAGTCTTACGGTTATATGGAAATATGTCCAGCGCTACCGTCCTTTATGTACTGGAGCGTTTTATGGACAGAGAGATCCCGGCAGGCAGTAAAGGCCTGATGCTGAGCTTCGGTCCGGGTTTCTCTGCACAGCGAATATTGTTACAATGGTAAAAGAGTTTCTTGCACATCACTACTGGGCTTTAATCCTGGGCGGCAGTAACGGTCTCGGACTGGCTACCGCCCGCAAACTTGCGTCACATGGCATGAATATCTGCGTCGTACACCGCGATCCGCGTATTGAAATGGACCGTATCAACAGTGATTTTGATACCCTGCGGGCAGTATCAGGAGTGCAGGTGCTGACGATGAATGCGGATGCCCTGCAGGCCGAAAAGCGCCAGGAGATCGTGACCGCTTTACAGGCAGCGATGGGAGTGGAAGGAAAGGTGCGCACACTGGTGCATAGCATCGCTAAAGGAAACCTCAAGGCGATGCATACATCGGAAGGACCGGTACTGAACAACGATGACTTCCGGATCACGCTGGACAGTATGGCCGTCAGTCTGTATGACTGGACGCAGGCACTGGTACAACGGCAGCTGTTTGCTGCTGACGCCCGCGTACTCTCTTTTACCAGTGAAGGCAGCACCCGTGCCTGGGCGCATTATGGAGCGGTTGCCGCGGCTAAAGCTGCATTAGAAGCGATCACCCGGAATATGGCCCTGGAATTTGCCCCGCTCGGACTACGTGCGAACTGTATTCAGGCCGGCGTGACGGATACACGCTCGTTACAGGCTATTCCCGGCAGTGCAGACCTCATTACTTATACCAAACAACGTAATCCTTTTCACCGGCTGACAACCCCCGAAGATGTAGCCAATGCCGTATATCTGTTGTGCAAAGATGAAGCAGCCTGGATCAATGGAGCGGTGATTCCGGTGAATGGAGGTGAACATATCAGCTGATATATGACGATACAAGCAATTCTTGAAAAGCTTCCCTACACCCCGCCTTTTCTATTTGTAGATGGACTGGATCATATAGATCGTGATAGCGTAACAGGGCATTATACTTTCAGGCAAGACCTGGATTTCTATAAAGGGCATTTCATCGGCTATCCGGTAACACCGGGAGTCATACTTACGGAAGTAGCCGCCCAGATCGGATTGGTTTGCCTGGGTATTTACCTGACAGCAGACGAGCAACTACCCGGGCAGATGACCTTCGGTCTGACGTCTACAGAAATGGAGTTCCTGCGTCCTGTTTTTCCGGGAGAGAAGGTGACGGTATATGCCGAAAAAGTATATTTCCGTTTTGGTAAACTCAAATGCGGGGTGAGTATGAAAAATGAATCAGGTGAAGAAGTATCTGGTGGCGTTATTGCCGGAATGATCATTACGAAACCACATGAATAAAAGAGTTGTTGTGACAGGCCTGGGAGTTGCTGCTCCCAACGGCGTTGGTATCCCTGCTTTTACAGCGGCGATCAAAGCCGGCACTTCCGGTGTCCGGCATGATGCAGAACTGGCCGCCTTACAGTTTTCCTGTCAGATAGCCGGAAAACCTGAAGTGCCGGAAAGCGTACAATTACAGTACCTTGATGCACTGGAATTACGCAGCTTCAATAGCAATGGTATTCTCTACGGACTCATTGCCGGAATAGATGCCTGGAAAGATGCGCAGTTGCCCGTCGGGGCAGAAGTACCGCCTGACTGGGACAGTGGTACGATCTTCGGTGCTGGATCAGCTGGCGTAGATAAACTGCGCGAAGCGATCTATAAAGTGGATGCGTTAAATGTACGCCGGCTGGGCAGTACCGTGGTGCCACAGACCATGGCCAGCGGCATCAGTGCATGGCTGGGCGGAAAGCTGGCACTGGCCAATCAGGTGACCACCAATTCATCCGCCTGCACCACCGGCGCTGAAAGTGTGCTGATGGCCTATGACCGTATCCGTAATGGCTATGCGAAGCGTATGCTGGCAGGTAGCACCAGTGATGCCGGGCCTTATATATGGGGTGGTTTTGACGGACTTAAAGTATGCACGTTCAAGCATAACGACAATCCGGAAGCCGGTTCCAGACCAATGAGCGCCTCCGCAAGCGGATTTGTACCAGGTAGTGGGGCCGGCGCACTGGTGCTGGAATCACTGGATAGCGCATTAGACAGAGGAGCCACCATTTATGCAGAAGTACTGGGTGGACATGTCAATGCCGGTGCACAAAGGGGAGACGGTTCAATGACCGCCCCGAATAGTATCGCCGTACAGCGATGTATCCGCGAAGCGGTAAAAGCGGCAGGCATAGACGCTGCAGATATAGATGCTATTAATGGCCACCTGACCGCTACGGGCAAGGATGCACTGGAAGTAGAGAACTGGAGTATCGCGCTGGACAGAAGAGGAAGCGACTTTCCTTATCTGAATGCGCTGAAGGGAATGATAGGGCACTGTCTGAGTGGTTCGGGCAGTATTGAGCTGGTGGCCGCAGTATTACAGTTACACGAAGGCTTTTTGTTCCCCAATATCAATTGTGAAGATCTGCATCCTGAGATCGCCGCGATAGTAGCTCCCGAAAAAATACCACAGCAATTGATATATAAAGATTTAAATTTGATCGCCAAGGCGAGCTTTGGCTTTGGTGACGTGAATGCCTGCGTGATTTTAAAGAAGTATAAATAAAAAAGATGGATAGAGAAACGCTGATCGCACAATTAAAAGAGATCGTTAAGCCATATGCGAAGGACCAGGAAGCCTTACAACAGATCAATGAAAACACCGACTTTGTAAAGGACCTCAAGATCAACTCTGCCAACCTGGTAGATGTGATACTGGACGTAGAAGAACAGTTCAACATCGTGATAGATAATGAGGCAATGGAACACATGCTGAATGTAAAATCGGCTATAGAGATCATTGAAGCCAAATTAGGGGGACAATGATCGGTAACGATATCATAGACCTGCGTCTTGCCCGAAAGGAAAGTAACTGGCAGAGGAAAGGATATCTGGGCAAGATCTTTACAGCTGCAGAGCAGGAGATGATCTGTCAGGCAGCTGAGCCGTCGGATATGGTCTGGCTGCTCTGGAGCTGTAAGGAAGCCGCCTATAAGATCGTGAATCGTATTACGAATGTAAGAGCATATAATCCCATTAAATTTGACTGCTCTCTGTTATACCAGCATTCAACAGCTATCACCGGAAAAATAGCGCATGCCTCAAGAACCTATGCATTTGTCAGTCAACGGGAAGGGCATTGTATTCATACTGTTGCTGTCGCACATGAGATCTTTTTTGACAGTCTAGATATCTATACAGGTAACAGCTGGCCATTACATTTACCTGACCAGTGTATACTGATGAAAAACCAGGATGGCATTCCCTATATAAACTGTTGCAGCAATACCCCACTTCCTGTGTCCATCAGCCACCACGGAGATTATTATGGTATGGTAAAAAAGAAGGCACTTATATAAGAGGTCTGGTTTTTGAAGTGCCATAGGTAAAAGACATGGCTTATGAAACTAAATGATGACCTGATTAAAAAATTGTCAAAACAGTACACGCCTTCCTCCATGGTCGACATGGAATTCAGAGGAAATGACCTCTCGTTTAAAACAGATGAAGAAGGCAATCCCATCTTACTTTTTATTGGTGAAAGAACGCCCGACGGAAACGTCAGGGGAGAACGTTATGCGCGTACGCTTAAGTATGACCGCGATGGTACGCGTATTAAAGATCACTGGGAGCTGAAAGGTAAAGCAACCTGAATCAGCAAGTTTGGTACAGAGATGGTAATGGTAAAGTTATGGCACAGATCACTTATCATGCATCTCACGAACAACATGCCCCTTCCGCATTGCTTCAATTTGCAATAGCGGCTGAGCAGGCTGGCTTTCAGGCCGTTCATTGTTCCGACCACTTTCATCCATGGAGTGAACGTCAGGGACAGAGCGGCTTTTCCTTTTCCTGGATCGCAGCTGCTATGCAGGCGACAAAATTACCTTTCAGTATGGTATGTGCACCCGGACAACGATACCATCCTGCTATCGTTGCGCAGGCTATTGCTACACTTGCGGAAATGTTTCCGGGGAGGTATGCTGTTGAACTGGGTAGTGGCGAGGCGCTTAACGAATCGATCACAGGAGACGTCTGGCCACATAAAGAGGAAAGGAATGCGCGATTGCTGGAATGTGCGCAGGTGATAAGGTCTCTTTTGAATGGAGAGCTGGTGACGCATAATGGTCTTATCTGCGTCAAAGAAGCAAAGTTATACACGCTTCCTGCCGTATCACCTCCGTTAATGGTAGCAGCACTTTCTGAGCGGACAGCAGCCTGGGCCGGCGCCTGGGCTGATGGACTGATCACAGTAGATAAAGAGAAGGAGGAACTGAAAAAGGTGGTAGCCGCATTCCGCGATAACGGTGGCGCTGGTAAACCCGTATTTGTACAGGTGGCGTTCTCTTATGCGGCTTCAGAACAGGAAGCGCTGGAAGCTGCATACGACCAGTGGCGAACGAATTTCTTCGCGCCTGAGGTATTGAATGATCTGTCCCGTCCCACACAGTTTGATGCGATCGCGGACTATGTCACGCGGGAAGAATTGCAGCAGAAAATGCTTATCACGGCCAGCCCTGAACAATGCATCAGAAAAATACAGGATTGCATTGACCTGGGATTTGACAGGGTGATACTCCACAATGTACACAGGGACCAGGAAATGTTTATCCGCGATTTTCAGGACAAAATACTGCCCCATATCCGATCATCCAAAAATGTACAGTTATGACTACAGGCACAAAAAAGTATTCTATCTGGAAAAGAAAAGGCTATTTATGGTTTACACTGGCGTTCTTTCTCGTGTCAGTGGTGCTGCACTGGTATTTTGGCTGGGAAGTTTTTATAGACGAACAGCAGGCACATGGTCAGCCGGTACAGGTCAGCCAGTATGTTGCGGAGATGATGAGAGATACCATGGAGAACTGGCAGTCAGAGTTCCTGCAGCTGATATGGCAGGTAGCAGGGCTGGCTTTTCTCTGGTACTGTGGTTCCTCTCAGTCAAAAGAAGCGGATGACAGGATGGAAGAGAAGATAGACTTCATTATCCGGCGGATGGAGCCAGAAAAAGCAGAACAGTTGCTAACCGCCTGGAAAGAGAAATATCCCGAAAAGTGATATCTAGGAATGATGAGCTGTTCTGGAGAACAGTTCTTTACCCAATGGAAATGGTGACCGGTCTGTTAGCAGGCCGGCCGCTATTTCTGATAGCCCCAGAAGAAGATGCGGAAGAAAGATCACCTCAGCAAAGCCAAAGATCCAGGGAGACAACGTCAGACCTATACCCGCCAGGACATCAATTGTTAGGTGAGTCTTCATGCTCACTGCCCTGAAAATACCACCTTCGTACCTGGTAAAAATAGAAAGCAATACTAACAGAACGCCATTAAAAATAGGGATCCAGGAGACGGCGGTGCCGTCGTGGAATTCAAATATCATTGGGGCCGCGATCAGTGATACACCTACGGTGTAGTCAAGTATGGCATGTGTCTTTGTGCTAATGAATGACATGGGGCAATGTTTGTTACTGATAAGATTCGACATCGTCAAATTGTTCCGGCGCATACTGTTTACGCACATCTTCCAGGATATGCCTGGCCTCTTCCAGATGGGCGGTCACAACAGGCAGCGTTTTCCGGGCATAATGCTGTAAGGCGGTGTCTTTCATATTGTGTGCTGCAGCGTCCAGTTTCTCCATGGTAGCCTGGTGTTCATGCACCATCTTTTTAATGTAACTCCTGTCGAATGCTTTATCATCTTTCTCTGCGAGGGAGGCTATCTCTTTCCTGTCGGCATCAGAAAGGTCCGCAGGGACGGTTACGCCGGCTGAGTAACAGGCTTTCTGCAACTCCTGGTTGGATTGGACATGTGCACTGACCATCCTTTTTCCAAAGTCTTTTAGCCGCTGATAATTTGCTTTTGTCTGCGCGAGTTTTCCAAGCTCAATTTCTTTCAGATTAGCGTGGGCGATGTCCGTAGCGAAATCAACAGCTGCATTGCTGATGTGCTCCATGCTTTCAGACATAGCCTGTGTACTGTCTTTACTGGCTTCCTGCTGTGTTTTTGAATTATTCTCACCACAAGCCCACATGAGCATGGCGGTAGAGAGTACAATGGATAATCTTTTCATAGTAATACTGTTTATGCTGATATGCGTCAAAAAGAGTACCATGAGGTGTTGGCATAGTTTTATGCGCTTATACAGCAATGAATAGCATTCTATCACTTTAAAACGAATCTTATGAGTTCAGTACTTAATCAGGGACACGAAGAGGGCACAGTAACCACGGCTATTGAAAATCAGACGGCCAAGCTGCCTTCTGATACTTTTCTGTGGGCTGCAGTAGGAGCCATGGGGGTATCGCTGGCTTTACAATGCCTGAAACAGAAGCATGTCAGCCTTTTTATAGGACAATGGGCTGCTCCTTTTCTGCTATTTGGGATTTATAACAAGATAGTCAAGACGCAGGGGCATGACTAATTTAATTTATCCCAATGCGCGTGTTCATTAAGCAATGATCATGCGCCATCGAATAGTATATAAGTTGGCATTTACACATAGGCGCACCAGTGGTTTGCCGCACATGCAGGTAATGCCTTTCGCTCTCAGGAAATAGTGTGTTCTACGGTTTAATAAAAGGTCCGGAAGTATATTTACTTCCGGACCTTTTTTACGGGAGATATTTCCCTGGCAGTGTTGCTGTGTATACACATATTCAACTGATAGCCTGGGTCGTCTCATGTGCCCTGCAGTTTTCATACGTCGATTGTGTGAGCGTCAAAATTTTCACCGCAATAACCACGTAGTATAATATGTTCAGTAGTTTGCTCTTCCAGAAAATTAAGTGGAGGGTGCAGGATTAGGGATGTTGCACGGCAGTACTACTCAGTGACAACAGGTTAGTCAGTTCTTTCATATCATAAAAAACGGTGGCGCCCTCTTTTTTCAGTTCGTCACCGTTGAATGGTTTGGCATATCCATATGCTTTAAAGCCGCCCCGTTGCGCAGCAATAACGCCCGCTTTACTGTCTTCAATGACCACACAATCAGCAGGAGAGAAGCCCATCATTTTTGCCGCATGCAGAAATATGCCTGGGTCTGGTTTCCAGCTATTGATCTGATATCCGCTGAAGATGCGGTTGCCTTCTTCAAAGTAGGGCAGCAGACCGGTAATGGTCAGGTTAAGGATCATTTTTTCGACAGGGCCACTGGAAGCTACACAGAAAGGCATGGTGAGACTGTCAAGGATCTCTCTGATGCCCTTTACCGGGCGCATTTCTGTTTTGAAAACCTCATAGGAGCGTTTGCGGAAGGCCAGTTCAAAATCATCAGGAAACGGGCTCTTAGCCTTCTGTTGCAGCATTTTGATCCCTTCCCTCAGCCGGATGCCGCTGAACTCTTCAACGGCTTCCTGCAGATCCATGGTTACACCATATTCGGATGCCATATCCAGCAATACCTTTACACCGATCACTTCACTATCTACTAATACACCATCACAGTCAAATATGATACATCCTGGCTTTGTCATGTTTACGCTTTTATACTTTCTGTTAATGTAGTTGTTTGAGTTGCTTCTTTGATCTGCAATATCAGATAGGTAATGAGTGCACCGAACAATGCCATTATCGCAAATGTCCATTGCATACCTGCTGCTTCTGAGAGAAAACCCACTACCGGTGGTACGATCAGGAACCCCAGATAGCCTACTGTTGATACAGCAGCGATGGCAGGTCCACTGCCCATAGTGGTTTTCATGGTAGCCATGCGCAGTACCAATGGTACGACACAGGATACCCCGAAGCCGATCATCATAAAGGCGATACTGGCAGGTATTACATGAGGTATGAGAGCAGATAGCATGAAACCACAGCATACCAGTATTCCGCTGTATCTGATCATTGTGGGAATACCCAGCATGTTGACCAGACGGTCGCCTGTAAAACGGCCGGTACTCATCGCTATCATATAACACACATAACCGGTACCCACCCGGTTTTCCCCCGCATGCACGGCATCCTGAAAGAAGATAGTGCTCCAGTCGAGCATGGTGCCTTCGCAGGCCATGACTGCAAATGAAATGAGCCCATACTTCAGCAGGTATTTATCAGGCCATACGAAACGCTTACTATCCGCCTTTCTGGTTGGTTGCTCATGCGGACTGTCCGGAAAAGCGATAAAGCCCATGATGGTCATGAGTACTGCTACCCCCAGGAAATGCCATCCCGGCGATATCTGCATCCTGGTCATCAGGGTAGTGACCAATCCTGCGATTGCCCCTGCAAGACTCCATACGCCATGAAAAGTAGTGATTATTGACCGATTATACAATGCCTGGACCGCAACTGATTGTGCATTCACTGAAATATTCATCAGGTTTCGGGAGCATCCAAAGCAGAAAAGTACCAGTCCCAGCTGCCATGGATGATTGACGATCCCCAGCAGTGCCAGCATCAGATTGAATATCAATACCCCTATCATCATGATATTACGGCTGCTATGCCGTTGTAGGAGATACCCGGTGATGGGGAGTGTCAGCACAAGGCCGACAGGCAAAGCAAAAAGGGAGAGTCCCAGTTCGGCCTTATTCAGGGAGAGGTGACGCTGTATGTCCTGTATCCTCGATGCCCAGCTGGAAAAGCTGAACCCTGAAATGAAGAAAAAAGCGGCAGTAGCGATACGTGCCGATCGGGCACGGCCGGTATGAAGAGGCTGAGTAGTCATGACAGGACAAAAGTAGAGGAAATTAGGAATTGGGGATTGAGAATTAGGAATTGTCTGGTGGAAATTGTCTGCATCTATAGATATGACATCAAACAAAACAGGCACCTCGTAAGAGGTGCCTGTTCATATAAGTGATGGTGCAACTGGTTTGAGACCGGATGTGATCCAATTCCTGGTCCCTAATTGAATTAATACACCTGTTCCACGCGTCCCACGCGTCCATCCGCAGCAATACCTTCTACCACGACACGGAAGCGTTTAGTGAAGTCATTGTTATAGAAACGGATAGTAGTGGCATACGTAATGGAATCTACGGAAATATAGGGGCTCCAGAAGAGGGTCAGGCGTTTGTCTGCCAGTTCGTGCACTTCTTTTTTCACGGAGTAGTCCGGAGAATAGAATTCTTTCACGAGGCTGTAACCAGCTTTCTTCATACGTTCGAAACCGCGGATCGTCTGATCGCTACCAGTATTGTCACCACCTTTTTTGGTGTATACAGCGATGGCACCACCGGCACCGCCACCGAAACCACCCATAAATGGCGGACGGAATACTTTCACCAGTGCGATATCATTCACGCTTACGTTTGCCAGCATGCTTGCGTCTGTAGGCATTTCGTTAAGATAGAGGGATGGTCTGGCCCCGCGCCATGCAAGGGTTGGGTTATTCAGGTCACCTGTGATGTTCAGACCGGCTACTTTTGACTGCAGGTACTGGAATACGTTCAGCTGGTATGGTGTTTCCTTTGTCAGGTCGAAGGTATAACCGTCGCCGGAAGCAAACATGCCGGAGGTGTAACGTTGTTCTGTCGTCTGCTGTGGTGTGATCTTCTTATCACGGATGTTCACCTCTTTCAGATAGACCGTTTTATTCGTCATTGCCCTGTTCACCTTGTTGCTTTCATTGGCAGTGGTCAGGAAGCGGGTCATCGCCGCATTATCCAGTCCCAGTGGCACACGCATCGGATAAGGGGTCGTGATCGGCATTGGCGCCCTGTCGAAGAAGTGCTGATCAAAAGTCACCTGTACGTCTTTCCATCTTTTCTGCTTATCGTTACCCTGGAAGAATACCAGTACGGTATCCATAAACTGCAGGTTGGCGATCTCAAATTCGCCTTTCTCATTGGTTTCAGCAGAAGCGAAGGAAGTATTGCTGTCGAGTGGCTGTTTGAAGATGAAGTCCACCTTACCCCCCTGGAGTGGATAACGGCCCGTATTGGTCACGGCGGTACCCTTCAGTGACATACCCTGTTCGTATGGATACTTCAGCTGCGGCATCTCGTTATTAAGGATCTTCTGCCAGCTGAAACGGCTCCATCCATTCGTCAGCATCACCAGGTCGATCGCTTCAATGGTGGCTTTGGCGGTGTCTTTAAAGTACCAGGCCGGATTATATACATATCCTTTCAGGTCGGAGGTCATGAGCAGGGTAGACAGGATGTTGTGCTCATCCGGATCTTTCAATACCTGGTCAGCATCAGTAATGGAGATGGAAAGGCTGGTTTGCATGCTGTCCGGTGCAAACAGCTCGATAGAACTTTTGCTTCTCGGTGCATTGCTGATCTCCGCATTCATGAAGCTGAGGTCAATCTGGTCGGCCTTTCTGACAAATGCCAGGCGTTCAGATACAGGCAATCCCTTGTCGCTGAACAAAGTTACATGTACGATACCGGTGGGAAGGTTCTGAGCCGGAATAAATCCGCTGATCCTGCCTTCACCTGCATCCAGCACTGCTTTATAGATCAACTGGTTCTGTACCTGGGCGATGACCATCATTTTGTGGAAAGCGGTATCGTCCGGGTTAGCCAGCGTGGCCTGATAAAAAATGCGGTTACCCCTGTTGAACAGTTTCAGGGACGCCCCTTCCGTAGCCGCAGCGGGTAAGTCGAATGTTTTCTGAACACCGTTACCGATCTTCACGACTGCATGGTATTGTTCTCCGGCAGCGGGCGAGAGTTCGAAGGTACCCATCCCATCATGGATGGTTTTGATCTCGGCGACAGTCTGTTTTTTGCTGTTCTGGACAGAACCGGTGACCGCAATCGGGTAGCCGTTCTGGTCGATGGCTTTAAATGCCACCAGATTGGCATTATTCACCATCATATTTCCGCCTTCAGGGAAGAACTGTACGGCAAAGTCGCGCAGGGCGGAGGTATCTTTGGCCGGCAGTGTATTCTTTTTAGTCGGATCTAATATCTCTATGTTCTTATAGAAGAGAAAGGATGGATCATAGTTCAGCATCCAGGCAGTATATGCCCTGATCTGATAATGACCGGTTTTCAGCGTTTCCGGGAGTTCCAGGTCGCCGGCTGCCGCCGCACCCTGGGCAGGCAGTCGTTTCTTTGTTACAACGTTGCCATCTTTGTCGAGCAGCTCCACGTAGATAATAGAGGCGGCGAGGGATGGCTGGTTCTGCAGCATGATATAGGCTTTGAACCACATCGTTTCACCTGAAGCGTAGATGTCTTTGTCGAAGTGCAGGTATACTTTTTCCTGCGGGTAGCGTTTTGCAAACAGCGCCAGCGCATTTGTAACCTTATCCTGCCATTCGTCAGCCGGCAACAGGGAGAACGCGGTCAGTATCCCTGCTGAACAGATAGGGATGATCCATTTCAGTCGGGTATACTTTCTAAAAGATGAAAATTCCATGCGGGACGATTTATTAATAACTATCTAATTTACTGTCAAAAACTGAGCGCTTTGCTTATTATTGCGGATGAAAGTAAGCATTTAAGCAAAATTTAAGAAAACCGCCCATCAATTTACTATGTTCGGCCCAATTGACCAATTCGTTGCGAGGTTCATTCAGCTTACTCCGGAAGAACTGGAAATTTTCCACTCGCTGCTGGAGTACAGGAAAGTGAAAAAGAAGAGTTTTTTACTTCGGGAGGGAGAAGTGTGTGATTATGAAGCATACATCCTCAAGGGTTGTGTGCGTACCTTTTACGTGGATAAACAGGGTGCCGAGACTAATCTCACTTTTGCCATTGAAGACTGGTGGGTAGCTGATCTGGCTAGTTTCTCAGAGCAGCAGCCTTCGAAGCAGAATATTGAAACGCTGGAAGACTGTGAGCTGCTGACGATCAGTTATGGGAACAAGAATGCTCTTTATGCGCAGGTGCCGAAGTTTGAAAGGCTGTTCCGTCTATTGTTACAGCGCACCGCCAGCGTGATGCAGCAGCGGATCTATGCGTCCATCTCCCAGACGGCGGAAGAACGTTATCTTGCCTTTATAGAGAAATATCCTGCCATAGTACAACGCATACCGCAGCATCATATTGCACGCTACATCGGTGTATCGCCCGAATTTCTGAGTAAGGTGCGTAGTACGATGTACCGGAAATAGTAGGAAGTACCTCAGGCTGTCCTTACTGATCAGCTATAAAGTAACAGGCCCCGTTCTTTCGAGCGGGGCCTGTTTTAGCGATACTAAATCAGTTGTTACAGACTGTTACCTGCGACTACCTGAACACGAGCTTATTGGCCAGATCAATTTCGTCCTGGCTGATGGTGTGCCCCATGTTATTGTAGATGTTCACTGTGATATCAGCGCCCATTTCCTTCAGTATCTTTTCAGATGCTTTTACGCGATCTACCGGTACATGCGGATCAGGGTTGCTGGTGCCGATGAATACCGGGCTTCCGCCAAAGTTGCCCTGGTAGTTCCCGGGATAGACCTGATCGCCGATCAGTCCACCGGTGAAGGCGACAGCCCCACCATATTGCTGTGCATTGCGGGTGATAAACTCCAGTGTCAGACACGCACCCTGTGAGAATCCCAGGAAATAGATGTTTTCCGGTGCGATACCATCTGCTACTATATCCGCTGTCACTTCTTTCAGAACGTCCAGTGCAGAGGAAAGCCATGGTTCATTCTGTGCCGGTGGCATCAGGAATGAGTAGGGGTACCAGGTGTGACCGGTAGCCTGCGGCGCCACCAGCGCATAGTCCTTTACGTTCAGGTAGTTGGCCAGTGTGAGGATGTCTTCCGCACTACCGCCGCGACCGTGTACCATGACCAGTGCTTTCTTTGCTTCAGTCGTCTTTTTTCCTGCTGTTACTATATTCTTGGTATGCATAACTTCAATTGACGGTTCAAATTACTCTCCTTCCTGCTTCAGCCAGATGTCCGCAAACTCTTCAGGACGTTTTTTGAACTGCATATGTACATAGGCACACAGCGGTCTGACCTTCAGGTTATGTGCACGGACGTATTCCACCATGCCATTCATCAGGACCCTGGCCAGGCCTTTACCTTCGGCCTGCGGAATAATCTCTGTATGATAGGCGGTAAGCACGTCACCATCTATACCGATCACCATTTCTCCGGCCTGTTCACCGTCGTGCATCAGGTAAAAGGCACCGTGATTTTTGGCATTGAGCCTGATTACTACTTCATCCATTTTATTCAGCTTAAAGAACAGGTAATACTTTTTCGATATCTGCGCGAATAGATTCGTACTGTACCGGCAGTTTCAGGTTCTTACCCAGTTCATTGAGTGGTTCATCCACGGTGAAGCCAGGGTTGTTAGTCGCCAGTTCAAACAGCACGCCGCCTGGTTCTCTGAAGTAGAGGGAATAGAAATAGTCACGGTTGATCTTCTGCGTGATGTTCAGTCCTTTTTTCAGTACTTTATCTCTGAACTGCATCAGCACTTCTTCATTGGCTACACGGAAGGCTACGTGGTGATTGGTACCACCGCCACCTTTACCGGCAGATTCTTTCGGCGATTCGATCAGGTCAACGATCGCAGCTTCCTGTACCGCGTCAGTGATGTAACGGTGACGGTTACCGTCCTGTTCCAGGAACGTATAACCCAGTACATCGGTCAGGATAGCAGCGGTCGGGCCAATGCTTCTGAGCGTCAGTACGATACTGTGGAAGCCTTTGGTAGCATGTGCTGCTTTTATATCAGCCGTTTCCCAGCCGGTACGGTTATCCGCAGTCTTGGAAACGATCAGATTTAATTTCAGACCATCCGGATCTTCGAAAGGCAGGTATTGTTCACCAAATCTTTCTGCTATCGGACCATGCACTACGCCTCTGGCTTTGAAGCGTTCAGCCCAGAATTCAAGGCTGCCGGCAGGTACGGAGTAACCGATCTCTGTTGCCATGCCTGTACCGGTGTGACCGCGGCCGATACCTTCCCATGGGAAGAAGGTCAGGATGGTGCCAGGGGTACCGTGTTCATCACCAAAATAGAAGTGATAAGTGCCGGGATCGTCGAAGTTGACGGTTTTCTTTACGAAACGAACACCCAAAGTGTCTGTATAAAAATCAAGGTTTCTTTTAGCATTATCAGCAATGGCTGTAATGTGGTGCAGGCCTGCTATTCTATCTTCCATAAAAAAGTGTTTTTAAAATTAATAATCTAGTGTGCCGAAGCGTCCGTTCTTGTAGTCTTCCATTGCCTGGTCCACTTCCTCTTTCGTATTCATTACGAAATTGTCTTTAGCAGCCACTGGTTCGTCAATCACTTCTGCAGAGAGGAAAAGGATCTGGCTGTCTTCATTGGCAGCCACTGAGAAGTGGGTGCCTTTTCTGTCGAATACGATCAGATTGTGTTCAGCGACAGGGGTGATGTCATCTATCGTTACACGTCCGTGTGCTACATAGAGCAACGTCCAGTAGTCTTCCGTCACGTTAAATTCTATTTCCTTTCCATTGGCAATTTCCCCTACTGCTGAAATAACAGGTGTAAATGAAATGTTTACAGGTCCTGTTTTACCTTCGAACTGTCCGCTTACTAATCTGAGGTTGACACCGTCCTGTTCAAAAATCCTGGGCATATCCGCTTTGGGTACGAACTGGTACCTTGGATCATCCCATTTATGTGCTGCAGGTACATTGACCCACAGCTGAAGGAATTCTATAGTTCCGCCATCTGTATGCATCTGCGCTGAAGGGCCCTCACTGTGGAGGATGGCCTTTCCTGCAAACATCCATTGCGCATCACCGCCATTGATCAGCTGATCGTTCCCTTCCGTGTCTTTGTGGTGTGCCTGTCCCTGTAACTGGAATGTTACGGGCGCAAACCCACGGTGAGGGTGCGGAGGAAGCCTGTCATCAGATCCCGGAGGAACGGTATCAGGGCCGCCGTGATGCAACACGATGAACGGGTTGGCAAAACGTAAGTCCGCATGTGGTAACGGTTGTATGACCGTTTCGGTAGGGGTGATGTTTTTTGATCTTCCTGCAAGGATGTGTGCAATATTCTTTTTCATAGCAGATGTTTTATGCCCGGGCGTTTATCTATGCTCCAGGGCGTAGCGTATTTCGTTTTTCAGCAGACCACTGCCTCCGCCATAGTGTCTCTTCACAAGTACATCCGGAGATAGTTGTCTGAAGTGAGCGGTCAGTGTTGCTTCTTCTTCCGGAGTGATACCCGCGCATAACAGCACGATATCGAATTTCTCCTGATCAAAAGCTGCGATAGCCGCTTCGTCCGTCGTCACTGCCAGACCTGTCCAGTTATCGGGCGCATTCAGCAGCCGTTGCATGACTGTCATGATCTCGGCATTTCTTCCTATTGCAAGTATGTGCAGTTTCGCGGTATCCATGTTACTTGGTTTAGTCCAGGTGAGCTGCGATCGTAGTGATCGGATTACGGCTTCTTGGTGTTAATTCCCTTGTTTTGTAAGGTTCATCCAGTTTCTCTGCGCTATCGATGTACCCCAGTGCCAGGATCGATACGGCTTCTTCATTGGCAGGCAACGCAGCTACTTCTGCAGCCTGCTGCTTGTTGAATCCAGCCATGATGTGTGCGTAAACATTCATCTCGAGTCCCTGCAACAACATGAAAGAGGTGGCCATACCGACATCGTGCATGTAGTAATGATTTTTCTGCTGGGTATCAGGTGTCTCACGGATACCGATAGTCGCTACCAGCGCCGCCGCATTTTTCGCCCATGGAAGGTTGCCTGGTGCTAATGTCGCAAGGAGCTTATCAAAACCGGTTGTACCGCGTAAAGCATATATAAACCTCCATGGTTGTGAATTGTTTGCACTTGGCGCCCATGAACCAGCTTCCAAAATGGTCTCAACGGTGGCAGCATCCAGCGCTTTCTCCGCGAAGGAGCGTGGGCTCCATCTGTTTTTGATCAGATCAATTACTTCATACTGCGTGTTGGCGATCTTAATAGGAGACATGTTTATGAATTTATATTTGTTGTTTACGTAAGGCAAAGATATATGTATCAATCAATGCATTTCAGGCAATAAGTTGTCGATTTCAACTGAAAATAGGTATATCTATTACAAGGATCTCGGCATTATCTTCCAGTGCGGTGATATTTGCCTGCTGAAGATCTTCGATACCGTATCCGTCCCTTGGCCCTAATTCCTGCCCGTTCACGGAGAAGGAACCGCTGATCACGAAGAAATAAACCCCGTTTCCGGATTGTTTTACCGTATATTCAGTACTGGCGTTCTTATCAAACCTGCCCATGTGGAACCAGGCGTCCTGATAAAGCCAGGTGCCTTCGCCATTTGGATCAGGAGAGATCAGCTGCTGCAGGGTGTTTTTCCTGTCGGCAATGTTGATAGTTGCCTGATCATATCTTGGTGTGACGTTCAGCTTATTCGGGAACAACCAGATCTGCAGAAAACGCGCAGTGGCATCAGCATTAGCGTTGTATTCGCTGTGAAATACCCCTGTACCGGTACTCATCACCTGTATTTCGCCAGCCTGGGTCACCACCGTGTTGCCAAGGTTATCCTTGTGTTCCAGTGCGCCTTCCAGCGGTATACTGATGATCTCCATGTTATCATGAGGATGTGTATCAAATCCTCTTCCGCCAGCCACTGTATCATCGTTGAGTACGCGCAGGGCACCAAAGCGCATTCTGTCAGGATTATAATAGTTGGCAAAACTGAAAGTGTGATGGCTTTCTAACCAACCGTGGTTGACATGTCCACGGGTCGCTGCCTTATGTAATATCGTCTTTGCCATGATTGCTGATTTATATGTTGCAACAAATATACGACGGTATCCGGGAGTAATCCGTTAATGTAGCTTAAGAAATAACGGTGTTACCTGCCACCTACCCGGAGAATACAGCTCCTGACTACAAATACCCTCTTTCCTGATGTCCATCATCTTACCTGCTCACCTGCTATCGTAACTTTATACGGCGTTAATGAATAAAAGCACCTTCTGCCGGCCGTTTATGCATCGTTAACAAACACCTGGCAACCAATGATTATTTTATTTGTTTAACACAAGGATGGAATATGCCCCGCTGACCGGATGTCCGTTTAACTTATTAAAATACAATACGATGGAAATCTATATCAGTGAAGAAGACATTCTTCTCAATATCCAGAACAAATTTCACGAGGTATATCCTTATCTGAAACTTGAGTGTTACCGGAACCCTCATCCGGATGGAGGAATGTCAGATAATGACCAGAAAATCCCCTCTGATACGCCAATAGAGGATATCCGGCTGGTCCACAGTTTCGGCTGGATGGATATTAGTGGCCACCGCACGGTCGCCGCTGTAGAGAAAGACTTTTACAGATACATGGGACTGGCCGTTCAGATATTCCGGCGTTGTAAAACGGGCTGGCTACAAACAACAAAGACAGATGCACTGACATTGGCCGAACAGAACAGTCTGGGTCATGAAAGTATGACGGCTGAAGCAGGAGTGGAAGCATAGCCCTGCCTGCTTACAAGCACCCATACGCCGCAATAAATTCTACACTATTGTTTCAGCATGTATACAACTATACTGGCTGACCACGCTTATTGTTACCGAACTGGCATACATGGAATGCTGTTTGTACCTCTTATAGTATTCTTCACCTTTAAAACTGAATATTATGGGACAGAATAATAAAGACGAACAGTCAGTCCAGAAGACAGATCTTACTGGTAAAGCAGAACAGTCTGAAGCAGCTATTGAACAGACTGAAAGGGAGAGACACAATAAGGGCGCGAAGGATGTAACGCCTGAAGCACATGAAGAGAAAAAGGAGCTGAAAGAAGCACCTGAAAGCCTTAAAAATTCCCGTTGATCATTAAACCATATCTTATGCCAGTAGTAAATATGAACAATCGAAATCAGTACGCGCTGATCACTGGCGCAACCAGTGGCTTCGGCTATGAGTTGGCAAAGCTTTTTGCCGCAGATGGTTACAGTCTGATACTCGTAGCGCGGTCTGAAGAAAGATTACAGGAGGTGACCAACGAATTGAAAACACAATATAGTGTGGAGGTAACACCCATTGCCACAGATCTGTTCCGACCTGAAGCTGCAAAGGAAATATACGACGAAGTACAGGCGCGTGGCATTGTGGTCAATTACCTGGTAAATGATGCCGGACAGGGTGAATGGGGTAAATTCATCGATATAGACCTGCAGCGCAGTCTGGACATCATTCAACTGAACATTTCCTCCCTGGTCGCACTGACGAAATACTTTGCCACTGATATGGTGGCAAGAGGGGATGGACACATTCTTCAGCTGGGTTCGGAAGCAGGGAAGGCGCCTATGCCACTGTTGTCGGTCTATGCAGCCACCAAGGCATTTGTGATATCTTTCAGTGCTGCTATCAGTAATGAACTCGAAGGAACGGGTGTGCATGTTACGGTATTGTTACCGGGAGCAGCAGATACAGATTTCTTCCATAAAGCGAATATGGAACACACAAAAACATATAGGGAGGAATCACTACAAACGCCTGAAGAAGTAGCAAAGGACGGGTATGAAGCACTGATGAGTGGTGAAAGCAGGGTCATTTCGGGTGGTAAGACAAAAATGCATGTATATATGTCTAACCTGATGAGTGATGAAATGAATGCCGCCAATATGCGTAAGCTCATGGAGCCATCTACGGAGGAAGAGGGAAGGGAACATGCCGATCATGAGCCGTCCCGCAGAGAAAGAGACCTCATTGGCCATGAGTCAGGAGATATGAAAGAGAGACAGGAATAACCCCTGTCTCTCTTCTTTTATAGTGGCTGTTCAGGATAGAAGCCGAAGGGAATTTGATTAAACCTCCCTCTCCCGACCTGAAATGCGTTCGCAGCTTTATTCTTTTAGAAATTATTGACAACTAAGCGCTTCTCAAAAACTGCGGACCAGATAAATCTGCGGAAGTAATACTGCTCGTAGACACGATCATATCCGTGTGATTGAAACAATGGAAGCGTATTTGTCAGTGCGCTGGCTTCTACTGCGCATAATATCCTGAAAAAAAGATACATGCTGTTTAACAATAGCTGTTGCCAGTAGGGCATGTGCTGCTGATAATGAAAGTCAGTGAACAACCACTTTCCACCAGGAGACAGCATGGTATTCAGATGCTGAAATAGTCCTGGTATCCGCTCTTCTTTAAAATTGTCAAACAGGAAAGGAGTAATGATCACATCAACGCCAGTCAGGCCGGTTTGTGACAGTTCAAAGTTTTCTATTGCCTGATTGATGAATGTAACCTTATTCGGCAGGTAGTTGGTTTTTGCGGCTTTAGCGATCATATTCGCAGAGAGCTCTACGTAGTAAATGTGTAACCCCGGTGGACATTTTTCAGCGATCGCCTCCAGTATCCAGCCGGTGCCTCCACCAGCGATCAGTACATGACTAACAGCCGGAATGTAAGACAGCAAAGCAGTCTGCGCATCTCTTTGTGAAGAGCCGAATACCATTCTGCTCAAGAGATCATAGTACCTGGCGATATTGTCGTAGTTATTTTTCATGGGCCCGTCCAGGCCTGTAAGTTAATGTTTTTAATGGTCTGCCAATATCACCTGTACCTTTTCCCCTTTCTTTTTAGGCGTTGCCAGCAGTAGCAGTGGCAATGCACAGATGAATACCAGCCCTACCAGCAGATAGGCATCATTGAAGCTAAGCACAGATGTTTGTTTAATGATGTTGAGATCCATCAGCCGGAGCGCTTTGGCCTGTGCCTCCTGCGCGCCAGCTCCCCTGGAAAGGAAGAACTGGGTATAGTCGGCCAGCCTTTTTACGGAGGCGGGATTGTCGCCGGTGATGTTGGAGACCAGGTCCATCCGGTGTACCGCGTTGCGGTTGGCAAGGTAAGTATTGACCATCGCCAGTCCGAATGATCCGCCTAATTGCCGCATCATATTATTCAGTGCCGCTCCCTGTGCAAAGTCAGTGGGTGATAATGCTGAAACAGCGAGCACCGATAAAGGTACGGTTGTCATGGCCAGTCCTACACCACGCCATATCAGCGTCGCAGTCACACTCCCCGCACTCACATCCAGGTTGTAGCCCGACATCTGCCAGCTGAAAACAACAAACATCAGCATGCCCGCCGTGATCATTACGATGGGAGAGACGCCCCGCTGTAATAATCTGGCTGAAATGATCAGTCCTCCAATGGCCAGAATAGCGCCTGGTAAGAGCAGTAGGCCTGTTTGTGTAGGTGTGAAGTTGAGCAGTCGTTGTGCAAACACTGGTGTCAGGAACACGGAACTGAAAAGCCCCACGCCCGACACAAAGGTCATGATGGCGGCAAGGCTCAGGTTCCTGCTTCTTAGTACTCTTAGATTTACCACAGGATTTGGTGTGGTCAGTTCCCACCAGATGAACAGCAGTAAGCCAAAGAAGGCGATCACACTCAGTATGATAATATATCCTGCTTCAAACCAGTCATCTACTTCACCACGTTCCAGCACCGTTTGCAGGGAACCGATACCAATAGCGAGCAGTATGATGCCTGCCCAGTCTATGCTGCCTGTCTGTCCTTTGCTTTCAGGCTCCTTCAGCAATACATAACAGATGCTGGCAGCGGCGATACCGATAGGAATATTGATGTAAAAGATCCATGGCCAGTTATAGAATTCTGTGATATATCCACCCAGTGTCGGTCCGATAGTAGGGCCGACAAAAACACCCACACCAAATAATGCGCTTGCTACGCTTTGTTTTTCTTTAGGGAACAGTTCAAATACTATTACCTGTGACACAGATAACAGGGCGCCACCGCCCATGCCCTGCAGGAAGCGAAATGCTACCAGCATCCAGATGTTGGTGGCCTGTCCGCACATAAAGGAAAAGAAGGTGAAGGCGATGATAGAACCGATATAATAGTTACGTCGTCCAAGTTTATTGGCCAGGAAACTGGTGATGGGAATGATGATCACATTGGCAATGGCGTAGGCAGTGATCACCCAGGAAGTGTCCTCGAGTGTGGCACCCAGGTTACCGCTCATGTGCGAGAGCGCTACATTCACTATAGACGTGTCTATCAGCTCCATTACTGCAGCAGCAATAACGGTGATCAGCAGAAGGGTCCTTTTCATGTATAATGATTGTATGAAAAACCAGTATTATACCGATTGGTATAATACTGGTCATGGAAAAAGGAAAGATTAGTTCCCGCCGTTCATTACAGCAAACGCCTGGGCGGGAGAGGACAGGAACAGTTTATATAACTCGGCAGTATTGCCTACATGTATTTCATATTCATCGGATGCAATTGCATCTGTTAAAGCTGCTGCAACACCAGCTGCCGGCATACCATTTTCACCGCCGATCTCTCTGGAGAATTCTGTATTTACCAGTGGTGGCATCAGTTCAAACACTTTGATGTTGGTGTCGGCCAGTGTATGCCTCAGCGTTTGCGTATAAGAGTGCAATGCGGCTTTGCTGGCAGCGTATCCCGGGAGCCTGCTACCAGGTGTGATGGCTACGATAGATGATACATTCACGATAGCGGCAGCTGGTTGTTGTGACAGGAGAGGGAGCAGTATCTCATTCAGTCTGATAACAGACAGATAGTTGGTATGCATCTCTTCAGCGGCTTTGCTGTAAGCGTTTGCGCCTGCTTCCAGTTTGTAGAGGTGGGCGGCGGCAGCGTTGTTGATGACGATATTCAATGAAGGAAAATCCTTTTTCAGTCTTGCTGCCAGCGCCAGTACGTCTTCTTCTTTAGATACGTCAGACACGATAGGTGTCACGTTTTTCAGTTGCGCAGCAGCTTTATTGATAGTATCAGCATTTCTACCGGTGATGATCACCTGATTTCCTTTTTCTGATAATAATTTGGCTGTCTGAAAGCCAATACCAGCCCCTCCGCCTGTAATGAGGACGGTGTTATTACTTGTTTTCATGTTTTTCTGATTTGAATTGCCTGTATTATACCGATTGGTATATTTGTAAGTAAAAAAATATTAAAGTGAATCTATGTATTGTTGTGCGACTTCCATCACACTTCTGCCATAGTGTTTTTTGCCTGTTGTTCTGCTGATCATGATAGCTCCTTCTATCATGGACATGAGCGTAAGTGTTACCTGTTCCACATTCGTACCTGCTGCAATCTCTTTATTGCTGATACCCTGCGCAATCATCTCCATGGTCTTTTCTTTCCAGGATTCGAGCGCATCCACTACTCGTTTCCGAAGGTCCGGATGCGTATCATCGGCTTCTGTTGCGGTATTTAACAGCGGACAACCACCTACCGGATAAGCCGTCAGTTGCTCGTCACTGAAAACCCTGGTGCGGACCTTCAGCTTGTCTTTGATCGTAGTGGCTTTGTCCTCTTCTCCCTGTATATATCCCCTTAATTTCCGGAGATTATAGTCAAAAGATGCCAGTGCCACTTCATCTTTGCTAGCGAAGTTGCCATAAATACTACCCTTTGTCAATCCGGTAGCCGTTGTCATATCTGAGAGGGAAGTGCCTGCAAATCCCTTGGTGTTAAAGATGGGCGCCGTCTTCTCTACTATAAACTGTCTTGTCTTTTCTGCCTTGCTCATATTGCTTTCATTAAGACAATACAAAATTATACCAGTTGGTATTATTTTCCAAATAAATTTATTGCTGGGCAGTGGGATGTATTATAATTAATTGATTATTAATTATAAGTGGGCTGTATGAAGATAGTTGGTCGACTGGATATTATCGCTCGTAATAACAATTTGTGTTATTAATTCATAACCTGTGGTTATCCAATATCACTATTAGTGATTTCCTTTAACGCGGTGAACGACTGACATTTGTGTCATTAAAAGAATAAAATATGAATACGGTTTTACAAGACGAACGGACTGGAAAACAGGTTATCAGCAACACAGGCAAGAAACGTTTCCTGGATAAGAGTATTACCACCCGCGAGGTGATCTTTATACTCGCACTGGCCCTCTGTATGACGCCCTGGGTATCAGCACCGGTAGCATTGACGGGTGGCTTGATCATCGCACAGTTTATCGGGCACCCTTTTCTCCATCTGAATCATAAAGCGACACATATATTACTGCAGATATCTGTTGTAGGGCTGGGCTTCGGTATGAATATGCATAGTGCACTGAAAGCAGGTAGTGAAGGTTTTATTTTTACGATCGCCTCTATCAGTGGGACACTGATCGTTGGATACATCATGGGTAGATTACTGAAGATAGATACGAAGACTTCTCACCTGATATCCTGTGGGACTGCTATCTGTGGTGGGAGTGCGATCGCAGCTGTATCTCCTGTTATTAAAGCCGAAGAAAAACAGTTGTCTGTAGCATTAGGGACGGTTTTCATACTCAACTCCGCAGCACTGTTCCTGTTTCCTTTCGTAGGACATCTGCTACATCTAAGTCAGACGCAGTTTGGTTTGTGGAGTGCGATCGCTATTCATGATACCAGCTCTGTCGTAGGTGCTGCCAGTAAATATGGTCCGCAGGCACTGGAGGTTGCCACTACGGTTAAACTGGCCCGTGCACTCTGGATTATGCCGGCAGTTGTGTTGACGACGCTTTGTTTCCGCACAGGTAAGCAAAAGATAAAGATCCCCTGGTTTATCGGATTATTCCTGCTGGCCATGTTGCTCCATACTTACTTTCCGATAGCACCTGTTAGTGAGGTACTTGTGAAAGTGGCAAAGACGGGGCTCACCATTACGCTTTTCCTGATAGGTGCCGGACTCTCCAGAGAAGTACTAAAAGGAGTTGGTTTTAAGCCATTATTACAGGGCGTAATCTTATGGGCATTGATCTCCGGAGCTGCGCTGTGGGCAGTGATGACCTTAGCCGCATAGTTTATCATCATCCCCGGGCATTGCGACAGCGTAATGAAAGGTATCCATGTATTCTTCTCTGTTATGTAGGATAGCAGAGAAGAATATGCGGGTTAAAATGCTGTATCGGAAGCGGACCATTGCAGCGCTTCTTCCATGATCACATCTTCCTGTTGTAAATATGCGTCAACAGAGATCAGCACCGGATGTCCGGGAATGATGCCACGACCTTCCTGTTGTGCACTGCGTACATCCATTACGTATTTAGTGGTCGGTATCCACAGATCCACTTTACTATACGGCAATGTAACCTGTATCATTTGGCCCGAATTGTTCCCCTCATATCTTCCACCGGTCTCACTGCCGAAAAAAACAGCTCTTGTGTGGCTGTAGGCTACTGAACAGAATTCGGCGGCTGCGGAGAATGTGCCTCCATCAGTTAATATTGCTACTGGTCCATCGTAATGAAGTGCCGCCGGCTGTTGTACACCCAGCCCTGGTCTGCCGGAGAGCTTTTTTTTATCCTTTTCCTGATACCGGTAATAAGTAAATTTTTCTTTTGTGAGATACCTGTATAAGGTGACACCATATTCATCCCTGCCGCCACCATTTCCTCGCAGATCAATGATCAGTTTTTTTACGCCTGCCTGTTTCAGCTGACGGAATGTTTGCGCAATAAATTTATTGTAATCCAGGTTTGCCTCCTGTAGGTCGTTCAGGTCAAACGTCCGGATAGTAAGGATGCCGGTTTTATTCTCCGTAACAGAAAAAGACAGCAGCGGCTTTTGGGGTGAAGCTATCTTTAAGGCTTTGATAGCATGTTCCGGTACGGCAGATAAGGCGGTGCTTTTCACCTGACCGCTTTTATCTTTATATACTACGGTGAATCCGCCGGAGTAGCCATATGTGAGATAGTAATAGAAATAAAAGATCTCATTCAGTACAATATCTTTTTTCGTGTTGCTGTAGCCGTCAGCCATCAGATAGTTGTGCATCATTTCCCGCATCACTGATGCAGGATGAGAATTGACACTTATCAGCAGGCTGCCTGCCGGAATGGTATTATTGACACTGGCCGTAATGAAAATACTGTCCGCTGTAACATATGTCAGCAGTGGCAGATAGCTATTCTCTTTGTGTACGAACTGGTTGAAGGAAGGTGCTGCACCCGTTGACAGATGTCCGTCTCTCACAGCACTGCACAATACTTTTACCATACTGTAGAACTGTCTGTCATCGGTATCTTCATGGATATGCCGGTAACAGCTGTCAAGCAGCGAATTCATTCTGTCCGCCGTTACAAAAGCATAAGGGTCCGGATGAATGGCGATAAGTTTCTCATGTAGTAGTTGCAGGTCCGCTTTCAATGAATCTGCCCGTTGTCCGCACACTGTGCAGACACAACAGATCAGGATGAGGGAGAGAACTGTTTTTTTGAGATGGGTGAACATACACCCAATTTAGAACAATTATTTTAAGGTGGTGAACTGTTTGAACCGCATCGCTTCTTTGTCCAGTCCGCCCTGGATGGTTTTACTCAATGGGGTAAATGGTGTGTATTCCATGATGATGTCCGTTTTTTTGATCGTACGTTTCCAGGTACCAGCTATCGCGCCATTTACGAGAATGACATTGCTGAACAGCGGGTTTCCGTCCCGGTTGAGCTGCCTGGCATTGTTCGCACTGAGTATGACCTCTCTGTCTTTATAGGCGACAAGATATTCGTCATAATTAGGGAGCAGCAACACCTCATTGCGTTTGCCTGTAATTTCCTGCGAGTGGAGTGGGCCGTAGTAGTCTAGTCCGCCGAAAGTATCATGCGCCAGCTGCGCCTTCACGGATTGCAACCCTTCGCGTGCGGCGGTAATGGTCAGACCGCTCCAGCCGGTAAAGTCTTTTAATGTGGCCGGTCCATGACTGTTGAAGTAGCGAAGCGCCAGCATTGCAAGGGCTTCTTCCCTTTTTTTACCGGCAGCAGGAGGAACCCTTTCTTCAAAGAGGGCGTAGGTGATCTGTTTATCTTTCTTACCACCGTTGCAGATGATCATATCCAGTTCTGCTTTTATCAGCAGAAAATTCATGCGGAGGTCATTGGTCGGGATCCTGGCAGCGTCCAGGGCCGCAGCCAGTTCGGTACGTTTAAGCTGCTTACCGCCGGCCAGCAGTTTCTCAAAGATCTTGTTGCTTTTGCGAAACACCTTATCGTCCAGTTCGAGTTTGCGGTTATAGGTACCCATCAACCGTTCGATGGCCGGGCCTGTCAGTGTCAGCATCCAGCGCACGTCGGCAGGATGAACGAGGTGCCAGGTAGGGCGCAGTACATGCGTACGTACCAGCTGGCCTGTTGCGATGCAATGTTCGATGTCTTCGCTGGTTGCCTGTGGCAGGCGCATGCCCACTGCCCATTTGGACATTTCGTAATCCTGGGCCTGTATAGCGGCACACCAGTGTACCAGTTGAGGGGGCGATTGAAATGAAGGGTTGTTAAGTTGCTGATTAGCAAGTCTTTGCTGGAGTAGCTGTTGAGCGGTCATAGTATTTCCTTTGGTTGCCGGAACAAAGGAAAGGTACGAAGATGACAACAGTATGTCAGCAGATAATCTGTGCTGGTAGTATTCACTTTGATTATCCTGGTCCATCTTACGTTCACGCATGTAAGTTGAAACCGCGATAATCAAAGCAAACACTGAACGGGAACATACCGGAAGTTTAACAATCCCCGTCAGGACCGCAGGTTTGTCCTTCTATTATCTCCAGACCAGCAGGCTGGGTCTTTTTCCATTCGTCTACTGATTTGTTCAGTACTTCGAGGAAGGTGTCAGCAGCCTGTGCACCGGAAACACCATATTTTCTGTCAAAGACAAAGAAAGGTACACCTCTGATGCCCAGAGCGTCTGCCTCCTGTATATCGCGGCGTACTTCTGTGGCAAATCCCTGTCCGCTTACCAGCTCCGTTAAAACGCTTTCTTCGAGGCCGATTTCCTTACCAAGCTCCACGAGCGTACCAGCATCACTAAAATCTTTCCCTTCCGTGAAATAAGCCTTAAAAAGGCGTTCTTCTGCCGCATCTCCGAGCTGGTGTTGCTTAGCCAGCTGTATCAGGCGGTGTGCATCAAAAGAATTCGCCACAACAGCCTGTTCCATGTTGTATGTTAATCCGAGGTCCGCGGCGAGTGCCGTTACCTGATGATTCATCTGTTCTGCCTGTTCGTAGGGAATACCTTTTCTTTTGGAAAGGTAGGTATACAGGTTATCGCCGTGACCGGACTCAATGGTTGGGTCAAGCTGGAAGCTGTGCCATTCTATTTCTACGGATCCGGCGTCGGAGAACTGTTCCATTGCTGCTTCAAAGCGGCGTTTACCAATATAGCACCATGGACACATAATATCTGACCAGATCTCTACTTTCATTTTGTTCGCTGTACTCATATGATCGTTTTCTTTTGTAAAGTTCCTAATCTTACTTTACTTTTGAAAGTGGTATCCCGGAGGAAAGTACTTTCTCCGGGGAAACTATAAGGAAGTATGATGAACAGGAAATCACAGACATCAGAGAAGTCAGAAACGTGCGCAGAACATCTTCGCGCTATCCACGATACCATGGATGTACTGAATGGTAAGTGGAAGATAGCCATTATTGGCTCTTTACGCTTTGGCAAACGCCGTTTTATGGAATTACAGCGGGAAGTAGAGGGAGTGGGTTCCAAAATGCTCTCCAAGGAGTTGCGGGAGCTGGAAATGAATGAGCTGGTGAAGAGGACGGTGTATGATACCAAACCGGTGACCGTTGAATATGAATTAACCCCTTACGGTAAAACGCTGGAGGCGATCATTGACGAAATGGCCAAATGGGGGCATACCCACCGTCAAAGGATTATGCATCCCGTAAATCAGTTAGACCTACAGGATGCACTAAGCCATCTTTAACCTTCAACCTTAAACTAAAACTATTTTTTAACGAAGCGTTCGAAATAAGCTTTTTCCAGCACCTCACGGTGATCGGGATGCGCAATCTCTATCAGCGCTTTGGCGCGCTGTTTAAGACTTTTTCCGAACAGGTTTGTTCTGCCATATTCAGTGATTACCCAGTGCATATGTCCGCGGGTGGTCACCACGCCTGCGCCTTCTTTCAAAAAGGGCACGATACGTGAAATGCCCTTGTTCGTAACAGACGGCAGGGCAATGATCGGTTTCCCACCTTCTGAGAGGGACGCCCCGCGCATAAAGTCCATTTGTCCGCCGATACCGGAGAACTGATAGGTACCGATAGAGTCAGCACATACCTGCCCGGTCAGGTCTATTTCGATCGCACTGTTGATCGCCATTACTTTGGGATTCTGGCGGATAACGCTCGTATCGTTCACATAACTGATATCCATTACTCTGATAGATGGATTATCATGTACAAAGTCGTATAACTTACGTGTGCCTGCCATAAACGCCGTCACAGACCTGCCTTTGTTCAGTTTCTTCAGACTGTTGTCGATCACGCCGCTTTCTATCAGCGGGATTACGCCATCGGACAGCATTTCAGTGTGCAGGCCCAGATTCTTATGGTTGGTCAGATTTTTCAGTACCTGGTCAGGGATGTTCCCGATACCCAGTTGTAAAGTAGCGCCGTCTTCCACCAGTTCGGCAATATTGCGGCCGATACTCGCCGTTACGTCACTTGATTGCCGGGCATAGTCCAGCTCTGGTAAAGTCGCTTTCTGCCATACTGCTGCGTGAAATTTAGAGATATGGATAAAGCCTTCTCCATGCGTACGCGGCATTAGCGGGTTGACCTGTGCGATCACGTACTTCGCAACATCTACAGCGGCACGCGCAATATCTACAGAGGTGCCGAGAGAGCAATATCCATGTGCATCAGGAGGAGAGACAGATATGATCGCTACATCGGGAGGCAGTATGCCAGTCCTGAACAGCTGTGGTATCTGACTGAGGAAGATCGGTACATAGTCGCCATCATCACTGTTCACAACAGCACGGTTGGCGGCGGATACAAACAGCGAATTGATATAAAAGCTTTTACGGTATAGCGGATTATCGAAGTCAACATCTCCCAGGGTAGTAATGCTGACTATTTCTACGTCATGAAGGTCTGCATGCCTGTTCTGTAACGCGCGCAGCAGGTGTACGGGGGTGGCTGCACTACCATGAATGAATACACGGTTGCCGGACTGAACGCATTTAACAGCTTCTGCTGCAGTAGTATATGATATATCAGACATAGTATTGTTTTTAAGAACGATGTCCCAAAATTATGCCTGTGTCACCTGGTAAAATATGATAAAGATTAGCCGTAAATATGATATATGTTAGAAAGCTAGTTGACCCTGTACATATGTAATAACTGGTGTAACGGTTTGCGGAGTAGCACTGATGTGAAATACAGGCGTCTCGACATCCCGTGAGGCGACGATGACCTGTGTACGGCCAGCGTGTGGCCGGAAAAGGTCCAGTACCAGCTCAGGCTTATTATTGTCCCTGGAGAGATGTGACAGCAGGATATGCGTCATGTAGGACGGCTTATGTAGTTTGAAGACTTCCAGTGCCTGGGTGTTGGAGAGATGCCCTTTGCCACCACGTATCCGCTTTTTCAGGAAGAACGGATAACGTCCCTGTTCCAGTAGCTTTTCATCATAATTGGCTTCCAGGAACGCGGCATGGCATTGTTTGAAATGATGGATCAGGTTAGTGCATGGCACACCAATGTCGGTGAATACGCCAATACGGATACCATCATGCGTGATCATAAAGCTGTGGGGCTCGATGGCGTCATGCGCTTTGGAAAAAGCGTGAACGGTGAGATCACCGATCGGTATGGGAGCTGTATCGTCAAATACCTTTACATATGCTGCATGAAGGTTTAGCCGGCCATGCAGCATGGTCTTGGTGGTGATGTATACCGGCAGACTATATTTCTTTGAGAGGACTTCCAGTCCACGGATGTGATCGGAATGTTCGTGTGAAATAAAGATGGCCTTTACTATGTCCATCTTCAATCCCAGCCTTTTCATCCGTCTTTCCGTTTCGCGGCAGGAGATGCCCGCATCTATCAGGACAGCTTCTGTAGCAGTCCCGATATAATAACAGTTTCCGTTGCTGCCGGAATTGAGTGACGTAATTTGCAGTGACATAGCACCGCAATTTTACTAAAAATTTTAGTCATTTTACAATCCATTCATGAATACCTGATGCATTTTCAGCAGGAAGCTGTATCTCAAGCTTAAGTGCAGTGGTTTTTACCGGTTCAAACTGTACACTGTCATACTTGTCTTTGGTAACAGTATAAGGCGTGAGCTGCTTCACTGGTATCCATTGGTCGCCCTGTTTATACAGGATCTTCCAGGAGGCGGGGATGCGGCAGTCGCCAAACGGACTGTCATCATACCAGTATACCTGTGAGCCGGAAACGGTATATTCCTGGTCAAAGTCATACTGTACCCATTCCAGTGTATTGTGTTTAGGCCACCAGTGGAGGTATAGAGAATTTTTATCCTGTGCGTTCAATGGCTCATACTGGTCATTGAGTGCCATGTACATTCTTTTATTAGGCGTAGAGGCACTGACTTTACTTTTGGAAGCAATGGTGGGCGCTGGTTTGGGTCTGGCGGCAGAAGCTTCGTAAGGAATCCATACGGTCATTTCCGAAGGTCCCCGGTTTGCCCAGGTATAATAAGGAATGGCAGTCACCATCTGGGTGGTACTGATAAGCTGGTCAGTGTTGAGTTGCCGGCTGGCTGCTGTCCCCTGCATTTCCAGTACGGTAACACCGTTCAGGAAGTCGGGTCTGTAAACCGCATTGACCGCCGCACTTTTATCTACCACAATATTCTGTACAACGGCGTCCTTGTTGTCAGGGCCTTCCAGGCAATACATGATCGGGCCGCGTTGCAGCGCAAAGCGGTTCCGGTCACTGGCTACGGAATCGCTCGCCAGCACCTTCTCTGTTTCCATCGGGAACTCAAAGCTTACTTTATCGCCCTTTTTCCAGTTACGGGTAAGAACGGCATACCCCTTCTCCATTTTGTATGTCACCTGCTCACCGTTCACCAGTATCACAGGAGGTTGTTTGGCATCGCTGTCTGCCCCGAAATAAAGGTTACCGGGAACGGGTTTACCACTGGCCCATTCAGGAATGCGTATGTGCAGGTTAAATTGCATGGCTTTCGCAGGATGTACGGTCACGGCTATCTTACCATCCCATGGATAGTTGGTTTGCTGTATGAGTGTGACTTTACCTGCGGGCAGGGTGATATTCGCGGTGTTGCCTGCAAACAGATTGATATACAGGTCATTCTTGTTCTGCGCATAGATATACCCCGGCATGGAGGGCAGGAAGCGTGTCATATTAGAGATGCAACATGCACAACCGAACCACGCACTACGCTGGTGCTGGCCCATAGACATCAGTGGGTTGGGGTAGAAGAACCGGTCCCCGCTGAGTGATACACCGGAGAGCAGGCCATTATACAGGGTACGTTCCAGTACGTCGATATATTTGGCATCGCCATGGAGGAGGAACATCCGGCTGTTCCAGTAGACGTTGGCGATGGCGGCACAGGTCTCGGCATAGGCGGACATATTCGGCAGGTCGTATGGTTTACCAAATGCTTCACCATTACCAGTGGCCCCGATCCCTCCGGTGATATACAGTTTCTTTTCCACCACATCCTGCCAGATGTCGTCAATCGCATGCAGGTACTGCGTATCGCCGGTAAGGGCCGCTACATCAGCCATGCCGGTGTACATGTAGGTCGCCCTGACAGCATGCCCTACTGCTTCATGCTGGGCGGTTACTTTTTTATAGGATTGATTATACTCTCCGCTATATTTTTTACCAGGGCCGCGTACGTCAAGGAAGAACTTAGCCAGGTCGAGGTAAGATCTGTTACCGGTAACACGGTACATTTTGGTCAGTCCTGTTTCTACAATCTGGTGACCAGGGAAACGTTCTTCTTTGCCGAATCCAAAGGTCTTCACCAGCAGGTCAGCATTTTTAACAGCAATATTCAGCAGGTTGCGTTTGCCGGTGGCCTGGTAGTGGGCTACCGCTGCTTCGAACAGGTGACCGGAGTTATATAGTTCGTGGCTGAGGTCTTCTTCTTCCTCCCATCTGCGGGCGCCTATCCAGGCATGTGGCTGACTGGCATTCACGGTTCTGAAAGTATACAGGTAACCATCCTTTTCCTGCGCAGCGCCTATAATAGCAATGAGGGTATCCAGATATCTTTCCAGTGCCAGGTCTTTTTTCATCTGCAGGCTGTAGGAAGCTCCCTCAATCACTTTATATACATCGGTATCGTCAAAAGTGTATTCCGTCATTTTATCGCCGGGCAGGGTGTGGGCAGCACGCCTGAAATTATCTATTCTGCCGGTTTTTTTACATTGTTCCAACGTATAGGGTATTGTTGTTTCCGCATTTACCCTTATTTTTGGCGCCCAGAAATTATCTGTTACCTGTACCTGAGTAAAAGCAACGGGCTGAATGGGATAGTCCTTCTTCAGTTGACCCTTAACCGCCATGCTGATGCCAGCGAGCGAAAAAATAGCTACAAGTAATTTCATATTTCTAAAATGATTTTGGCAACGGGCTAAAGTTATGCATTGTCGTGGCACCTTATTTTAAATATATTAATCAGACTTGATCAGATTTTAGCTTAATTTTTTTATTCCTTATACCTTAAATATTCATCCGTGAAGACGAGAATTTTATTATTGTCAGGCATGTTTGCCCTGACCTCTTTCTATGCGCAGGCACAAAATAATATTTTAAAAAGTCTTTACCTGACTGATACGGCGGCTCTTAGTTCAGGTGGTGCATCTTTAATAAGACTGTATAGTGGTGCTGCGACCAGCGATCGCCTGAGATGGGCTATTGGTACGGTTGCTCCTGAGACGGGCAGTAATGTGGGATCCAGTTTCAGACTCTTCAGATACGCGGATAATGGCGCATTGCTGGGTACTGTTATAGCAATTGATCGCAATACAGGTCGTGTTGACGCACCGTTAGGTTTTCGTGTAGGTACACTCCTGGCTACACAATCTGTAGCCAGTGACCAGCCGGGCTACGGTGCTGGTATCTTTGGTACTGGAACCGGGTCAAACAACCAGTCTGTCTTAGGTTTTTATGAATCAAATGGTAGTGTAAGACAGGGATATGTAGGCAAGGGGTTCGCAAGTTCTACTAATGCTGATATATACCTGGTTTCCGAGATCGGTGGTGTAGCGTTGGGTGCAAAGAACGGTTATATCAACCTGGTAAATGGTACCGCTAATATCATCAAATTTAACGCTGCAGGTTATGGTGCCCCTACAATCAATACAAGAAGTCTGGGCAGCAAGATCGTTCTCCATGATGCGGTATCTTCATCTTCCACTAACATGGATTATGCCATCGGACTGGAAAATGGCGCTTCTACCTATGGATGGTTCGCTGTACCAACCAATACCACTGCCCATGGCTGGAACTTCTACGGTGGTACTACAAAGGTTGGTAATCTGGATGGCGCAGGTAACCTTAACCTTGCTGGGAATGTGTTTATTGGTACGACTTCGACGCAGGTTACATTAAAAGTGAATGGTGTGATTAATGCCCGCAATATGACGGTGGTAACTACCGGCTGGCCTGACTATGTGTTTGGTGAAGACTACAAACTGCCTTCTTTACAGGAGATCAGCAACTACATCAAAGAAAATCACCACCTGCCGAACGTGCCGGCTGCTGCCGAGGTAGAAAAGAATGGCCTGGATGTAGGAGAAATGCAGAAAAAGATGATGGAAAAGATCGAAGAGTTAACTTTGCACCTTATCAGACTGGACGAGGAGAATCGTCAGCTGAAAGCTGAAGTTGAAAAAATGAAAGCATCTAAGTGATGAATGAAAGCGGTCACCGTTATTTTGTTATAAACAAACCTTACAACATGGTCTCCCAGTTTATCAGTCCTGACAAGGTCAGGCTGCTGGGAGACCTTGATTTTGATTTCCCGGAGGGAACGCATGCTGTAGGCCGGCTGGACAATAATTCAGAAGGCTTATTGTTACTAACCACCAATAAGAGGGTCACCCGTCTGCTTTTTGAAAGTGAGCAACCCCATAAAAGAACTTACCTGGTGATGGTGAAGAATATCGTTACCCAGGAGACGATCGAAAAGCTGCGACAGGGTGTTACCATCCGTATCAAGGGTGGGGTAGACTGGGTCACTACGCCCTGTGAAGCCGAGATCGTGGAGAAGCCAGCCTACATGCTTCCCAGAATACATCATCCCCTGAAAGAATTCTTACCACATTCCTGGTTGCGGATCACCCTTACAGAGGGGAAATTCCATCAGGTACGGAAGATGACGGCGGCGATCCATCACCACTGTGACCGCCTGATACGGGAATCCATAGAAGACCTGCAACTGGGCGACCTCCCTCCAGGAGGCGTCCGGGAAATGGAGGAGACGGAGTTCTTCCGGTTGCTGAAAATAGAGAACTGGCAACCTGAAGCGTCAATATTGCCGCAGGAATGAGCAATATGCCATTAGTTTACTGTTAAGATTCTTGGTATTTTGCCGGCTTCGTTATCATGCTTAAAGAATCTATTATGTTTAAACCATTCAGGCTTACGGGCGCCGTGGTATTCTGCGTATTGCTCGGTATCTCCGCAGTTCATGCACAGGATGCGGACCCGGCACGTTATGCTATTGTCCCTTATCCACAGGAACTGGTACCTGCTGCGGGCGAGTTTGTGATCACACCGAAAACCAAACTGGTATTACCTTCCAACAAAGCATTTTTCAGTAATGAGGCTGCACAATTGCAGACGCTGATCAGACAGGGCCTGGGAAAGGCGTTGCCTGTTGCCGGTAAAGCGGGTAACGGCACGATCGTGCTGAAACAAAACGACCAGCTGGCAGGAGAAGAAGATTACACACTGGAGGTTACTCCCCAGCAGCTGATCATCTCTGCCAAAACGCCGACAGGTATGTTCCGTGCGGTACAGACGATCCGTCAACTGCTACCGGCAAACATAGAAGGCGTTAAAAATGCGAAACTGCCAAAGCTGACAGTACCTGCGGTTAAGATCACTGACCATCCTGTATACGGCTGGCGTGGGATGCACCTGGACGTGTCAAGGCATTTCTTCTCAGTAGATTATCTGAAGAAATTCATTGACCTGCTGGCACTGTACAAAATGAATAAATTTCATATCCACCTGACGGACGACCAGGGTTGGCGTATTGAGATCAAAAAATACCCTTTGCTGACAGAACAGGGCGCATGGCGTGAATTCAATAACCAGGATTCCGTGTGCATGCAGAAAGCAAAGACCAATCCTGATATGGAGATCGATAAATCCCATATCATCCAGAAAGATGGTAAAACACTCTACGGAGGTTTCTATACGCAGGCGCAGATGAAAGAGGTGATCGCGTATGCGACTGCCCGTCATATTGAAATGATCCCGGAAATTGACATGCCTGGTCATATGATGGCGGCTATCAAATCCTATCCTTATCTGAGCTGTGTGGGTGGTTCTACATGGGGCCCGTTATTCACCACACCTATTTGTCCATGTAATGAATCGACCTTTGAATTTGCAGAAAATGTTTATTCAGAGATCTTCGCCCTTTTTCCTTCCCAATACGTCCACCTCGGTGCGGATGAAGTAGAGAAAAGTACCTGGGCAAAATCTCCTGCCTGCGAAGCGATCATGAAGGCTAACAACCTGAAAACAGTAGAAGAGCTGCAGAGTTATTTTGTGAAGAGAATGGAGAAGTTCTTCAACTCCAAAGGCAAGAAACTGATCGGATGGGACGAGATCCTGGAAGGTGGTATCAGTGAAACGGCTATCCTGATGTACTGGCGTAGCTGGGTGCCTGATGCGCCGGTGCATGCAGCACAACATGGCAACAAGGTGATCATGACGCCGGGTAATCCGCTGTACTTCGATACACCGCCTGACCGTAATTCAGTTTCTAATGTCTACCATTTCAACCCCGTACCTAAAGGATTAACACCTGAACAGGAAAAGTTCATCATTGGTGCACAGGCGAATACGTGGACGGAATATATTCCTTCCGAGAAGAGAGCGGATTTCATGATGTTCCCACGTATGACAGCACTGGCTGAAGTACTGTGGACACACCGCCAGGATTACGACAACTATCTGCTCAGACTGAACAAACAATACAAAAGACTGGACCAGCTGAAGGTGCATTACCGTATGCCGGACCTGGATGGCTTTACGGACGATAACGTGCTGGTTGGTAAGACCGTTCTGAAACTCCAGAAACCATCTCCGGAAATTACGATCCGTTATACGACGGATGGTACTGCTCCGACAATGTCATCTGCTGAGTTACCGGAGGCATTCATTGTTCCTGGTCCTGGTACCATCAAACTGGCTTCTTTCAGCCCATCCGGCAGCAGCAGTGATATCTATACGCTGAACTATCGTCAGCAGTCATTCTTTCCGCCGGTGAACCTGTTCAAGGCGCCGGAAGCCGGATTACAGGTACAGTATTTCGATAGCTCCTACAGGAGCGTGACTAAACTGCCTGATACATCAGACAGCATCGTATATGTGACCAATGCAGTGATCCCGGCTGGTATGGGTAAAGGTGGCAAAGCTTTCGGTGCGAAGATCACCGGTTATATAGACGTTCCGGAGACAGCTATATACAGCTTCTTCCTGACGGCAGATGATGGTGCTAACTTATATATCCAGGGTGATAAAGTGGTTGACAATGATGGCTGGCATGCCCCGGTACAGAAGAGTGGTCAGGTAGCGTTGCAGAAGGGACTGCACCCGTTTGAGATCAAGTTTGTGGAAGGCGGTGGCGGATATACGCTGAAGCTGGAATACCGCGTGAATGGTGGTAAGATCCAGGCGGTGCCAGATGCGTGGTTTAAGCGAAATTAGGAATTGAACAGATTCGATCTCGCATATTTGAAGAGCGCTCCCGGCTATTGGTCAGGAGCGCTCTTTCGTTTGCAGCAGTCTATTATTATCAATAAATCCTAATTCCTAGTAATTGGGATTCTGATAATACGTCCCAGCTTCCTGTAACGTATTCAGGAACGTAGTAGGGATCGGCCGTACCTCATTTCTGTTGTCCATAAAGTACTGGCCGACGTCCGGATTAGTGGACATCAGATAAGCCTTGTTCAGCTTTTTGGTACGTTTCAGGTCATAGTATCGCACATATTCCCCACACAGTTCCCGGGCTCTTTCGTCGAGGACGGTCTGCACGGTGACACCACCTCCCAGCGGAAGTGCGCCCGCCCTGGTCCTGACCTTATTGATGTATTGCTGTTCCATCCCTCCGCCGGCATATATAGCAGCTTCGGCGGCGATCAGGTATACTTCCGGCATGCGCATCATAAAGGTGGCATTCAGGTTGCCATAGCGGTTATTATTAGGGTTGTTGACGTAGTAGTTACTACTGTTGTGTTTCATCAGCGATGGATAGAAACTGAAGAACGGGTTGGTAGTTTGCGTGCCGCCACCGTCCAGTGGTCTGTTCACCCTGTTGTACTGCATCTTCACTGTTTTGGCATTCGCATCGTATACATCAGCGAAGTCCACTACGAGGTAAGGTTGTGATAGTTTGGTCGCCGCCTTTGCCGTGTAGTCAGGATCGCTGGGATGTATGAAGGTAATGCCCTGGTCTCCGTTACTGAGTTGGGTGGTATTGTTAATTTCACCTGACCGGTCAAATATCTTCAGGGCAGCGTCTGTCCAAGTATAACCCGCTTTATTGACGGTCCAGGAGGTTTGGAAGGATTTATGATAGCGGGGATCAAGTGTACCGTCAGGTTGCACATAAAGTCCCAGCAGATAGGCAGTAGGCATGAATTGTCCACCAGAACGACGCCCCCAGGTGGTATAATCCGCACCCACCTGTTGCATCGCGCCGAAATCGGTCACCACGCAATAGAACAGTTCATTGTTCATATTCATGTTCCAGGCATTGTTGCTCACGCCTCCGATCACGAAACGATGTGACCATAAGGATTCTCTGTTAGTGTAATTGTTCGTTTCCAGGAATACATCATCGAAGGTAGGATACATGAAAGTATTATACTTCGTACCACCGCTTTCACAATCATCGATCAGCATTTTCGCTGTTTCGAGCGCCTTGCCGGCCAGCGCTTTGGTGTCATCATATTCCACCGTCTGCAGATAGGCACGCGCCAGAAAGCCGAGTGCTGATTTTTTGGAAGGTTTTGTAGTGCCATTATCTACGGGTAACCATTGTGCGGCAAATTGCAGATCCGGAATAATTACATTGTTATAGATGTCGAGTGGTGTGCCTTTTTCCGGGCGAAGGTTGACAGTCGCAACAGGCTCAGTAGTGACAGTCACGCCGCCGAATTGTTCTACCAGGTTGTAGTAGTACATCGCCCGCAGGAAATAAGCTTCTGCCACGACTTTCTTCCGCTCGTCTTCTGACGTGAACGGAGCGACGGATGCATATTTGATAGCGGTATTGCAGGAGCCGATACCATCATAGCATGCATTCCAGAGGTCTTTGCCCATCGTCAGATTGGGGGCGGCGCCTGCACTGTATTTAAAGAACTGAGAAAAGGACACGCCATTCTTCTGGTAGTTCCAGAGATCAGTGCCACCTTCACAGAACATCATCCACTGGTTATAGCCGTACAGACTACGTTCCATACCGAAGTAGCAGTTGTTGACCAGTTTCCTGTAGCCATCAACAGAAGATGCGGCAACAGCATCAATGGTGAATCCGGATGGATTGACCTCTTCAAGGGAGCAGGAGGAAATGCCTGTCAGTAAGCTAAGCAATAGTGTCGATAATATGCTGGTTTTCATTGAATTCAAATTAAAAAGTGATGTTCATCCCAAATACATAGGTGGCGAAGAGCGGAAAGGTATCAGAGCCGCCTGTTTCAGGGTCGGTACCTTTCAGATCGCGGTTTTTGGTATAGACCAGTGGGTTGTAGGCGGAAGCGTATATTCTGCCTTTGGAGATGTGTGCGTATTTAGTCAGCCGTGACGGGAACGTGTAACCGGCAGTGATAGTTTTGATCTTGATAAAAGAGCCATCTACATAACGCAGCGATTCTATACCAAGTGTACTGTTAATACCAGGGCGGGGGTAGCGGGCAGGCTGATTCTCAGGTGTCCAGTAGTTGATGCCGGCGGGCTGACCGTCCTCATTGGTAGTGTACCATCCCAGCAGGCTGCTGTTGAGCATTTGTCCCCAGCGTACCATCGTAAATATATTCAGGTCAAAGTTGCGGAACGTGACGTTATTGTTGACGCCCAGTAACCATTTAGGGACGGAAGAACCCAGTATCATACGGTCATTCTGTGAGTAGGGATGTACGCCTTTGTCACCCACACCATTAGCATCAAACTTCTCGACAGTAGCCACCTTTACAAAGCCGGGTTTGGCGCCATACAGTGCGGCAGTAGTGGCTTCTGCTGTAGACCAGATGCCCTGGTATTTATAGTTATAGTGTGCGCTGATCGGTTGACCCTGAAACAGATTTTCCAGGATGACATCACCATCGGGTAGATAAACGATCTTTTCCCTGTTGCTGGTGAAAGAGAAGTTGGTGCTCCATTCAAAAGCAGGTTTGACAATGTTCCGCGTATTGAGGGAGAGCTCAAAACCTTTGTTGTTTGTTTGTCCGATGTTCTGCCACATCTGCAGCGGAGAGGCCCAGGTGGTCAGTCCGGCGGTCACTGGTAATGTACGTTTAAAGAGCAGCCCTTTCGTATCTGTGTTGTATACTTCACCAGCCAGTGTTATACGTCGTTTCAGCAGGGAGAGGTCGATACCGATATTCGTATTGTAGCTTCTTTCCCAGCTGATAAGCGGATTAGAATAGGTCCCAGCATATTGTACGTTGGGAACAAGTTTGCCGTCCAGTGAGATGGCCTGGAACATGGCCGCCTGCGTTTGAGAGGAGTAGGCGGACATACCACCTGAGTTACCGGTAACACCATATCCCGCGCGAAGTTTCAGTTCATCCATCCATCCTTTGGCACCCTGCATAAATCCTTCGTCGGAGAGGCGCCACGCTACTACGCCGGCCGGGAAGGTGCTCCATTTATGACCTTTGGCGAGATGAGATACACCGTCCCATCTGTTGGTCAGTGTTAGGAGGTATTTACCTCTGAAACTATAATTGATCCTGCCCGCAAAGGACATGCGTTGCTTCTGTTCGTAAGAGGAAGCGATGCCTTGTTTCTGTGTGCCGTTGGCCAGGTTGTAGAACTGGTAATAGTCGAGTTCCTGTCCCTGACCGAGGGCGTTGTTATAGTCTGCGCTGTTCTTCGCCCAGGAGGTGATGCCGGTCAGCGTGAGCTGATGGTCGGTGGTGATGGTCTTGTTGTAGGTAACGATATTCTCCCACGTATATCCGTAGCTGAAAGCATTGTAGATCCCTGCCAGGGGATAAGCATAACCATTTACAACATTAGAAACCGCCTGTTTACCCCAGTACTTGCCATTACGTGAGTTGTTAAGCGTGACGCCGATCACGGAGCGATAGGTGAGGTCTTTATGTGGTTTTACATCGAGGTAGCCGGTCATGAATGCGTATGTGGAACGGGTATTATCCGCATACTGCATCGGGATCTGGTCACCCAGTGGTGTTGATTCCCCTTCTACAAACACGGGATTGATATTGCCCTGGGCATCATATGGATCGCCGAGTGGCAGGGCAGAGAGCGATTTGGTGAAGATGTTCTTTCCTCTTGCATTCTGGATAGAATAGTTTACGTTGATGTTGGCGCCAACTTTCATCCAGGACGCGATATCCCGGTCGAGGTTCATGCGGAGTGCGTACCTGTTGAGGTTCTCATTACTGAGGAGCCCCTCTTCTTTTGTGTAGGTAAAGGAAGTGTAGACCTTTGTTTTGCCGGAGCCATCCGCCAGTGAGAGGTGGTATTTCTGTTGTGTGGCGGTATTATCAGTGATCAGACCTACCCAGTCTATCCATTTGCCTTTGTTGTAGGCATCGAATACCGGTTCAGTGGTAAATATCTGGGACATGTCCTGTGGATACTCACCGTTCACCGTACGGTATAATTCCCTGCGATAATTGGTATACTCGTCACCAGTCATGCCGTGGAAGAAATGCGGGCTGCCGGAGAGACCATAGAATACGTCGAGGTTGACAGTGGACTTACCGGCTTTCCCTTTTTTCGTGGTGATGATAACGACCCCATTGGAGCCAGCGGAACCATAGATGGCGGTGGAGGATGCATCTTTGAGAATGTCTATAGAGGCAATGTCCGACGGGTTGATCTGGTCGTAACTGCTTTGTATACCGTCTACGATAAAGAGCGGACTGTTATCACCGTAAATCGAGCGGCTGCCACGCAGGAGGATATTGACATTTGTGCCTGCAGCACCGGATGGACGTGTGATATCCATACCGGCCACTTTTCCCTGCAGGGCTTCCATGGCATTATTGACAGGCGTAGCAGTGATATCGGCCTCCCTGATGGATACAACCGCACCTGTAAGATCCCGCTTTCTAACGGTGCCATACGCGATGACTACACGCTCACCGAGCTCCTGTACAGATGAGCTGAGTCTGATAGTCAGATGGGGCGCATCACCTGCGGTCACCTGGAGATGTTCAGCGTCAGTGGCCTTTGCCGTGGAGGCAGTGTAGCCTTTATCTGTTCGCTTCAATATGATTTCCATAGAATTATATCCCATGCTGGAGATGATCAATACTGCATTTTCAGGAACAGCAGTAAGGGTGAAATTACCGCTGGTATTGGTAGATGTACCGGCAGTGGTACCTTTGACACGGATAGCGGCGCCGATGACAGGGGCACCGTCCCTGTCCGTAATTTTTCCGCTGATGGTCACAGGAGGTCCGGAGGAGCGGTCAGCTGCAAGAGCGTGGCACATATGCACATGGAGGGCGCAGATGAGCATCAGCAGCATTGTTAGTTTTTTCATAAACGTTATTTTATAATGCATCAAGTGTTATCAATGGAAACCGCATACGGATAGGTATGGCTGGTCGGGCTATTCTCGTGGAATTGAAGCAATAAGTGTTTTAACGCATAGTACAGGCGATGTTTTTCACATGGAATTGTACGTTGGTCGAGTTTCTAATGGATATCAGGGGATAAATGTATAAAATAGGTGTGAGATTGACACTATATGGACTTGTTTTTTTTCTGAATGCAGTAGTAGTACTGCTTCGCGGTTTTAGGAATGTTTATTAGTATTGATAGCGAGCATATTCATTTTATCATGTGGAAGTGGCGCATTGCCCTTTCGGTACATTTTATTTTGTAATTTTGCCGGAAATCCCTGTACTGAGAAGCGCCCGTAGACTTACCCTGATATTTCGACCCGCCCAACTGGTACTAAATAAAAATTATTTACGATGATCCATTACTTAACATACGGTGATATCTTCAATATCGAAGGTGTGCTGAACTATGCGCATGGCTGTAATTGTGCCGGCGCGATGGGAAAGGGTATTGCGGTGCTTTTTAAGGAGAGATATCCGGAGATGTACAAAGAGTATAAGCGGCGGTGCAAAACGGGCGAATTGACGCCCGGAGATATCTATGTGTACAACTATGGAGCAGGGTATGTGTTCAATCTGGGAACACAGGTATCCTGGACGACAGGGGCGACGTTACCGGCGATTGAGCGGTCAATAGGGAAGATGCTGGCGTATGCATCAGCGCATGGTATTCTGAAGATCGCATTGCCGAGGATAGGGGCCGGACTCGGCCGGCTGGACTGGGATGAAGTGAAGGCGGTCATAGAGAAGGCGGCGGAGGCTTATCCGGTTGTAGCGTTATACATAGTCGAGAATAAATTGTAACAAATGAAAAGATACCTGCCAAAACAAAAGCTTGACATGGAAGCAGTGGAATATCTGCAGACGTGCAATTTCGCTGACATCCGGCAGGATGTACCCGCATTGCTGGAATGGCTGCAGGACCTGAACTGGATGGTAGGCGACGGGATAGGCGATTACCTGCGCCCTCATGTGAATGAGATAAAAGAAGATATACTGCCGATCCTGCTGTCAGATGATGATCAATGGAAGTATGGAATTGTGATATGTTTACTTTATACGACTACGGTTAAACTGGATGAAGCATACCTGCCGGTATTACAGCGGATGGCAGCAGATCCTGTCGGAGAAGAGAAGGACTGGGAGCTGGATGAATGGGCAGAGAAGATACTCAGGAAACAGGTGTAGCGGGATTGTTTGTTGCTAAGACCTTTTTGATGAAGGGGTAGTTGTTATTGGTAAGGTAACAGCTATCCTTTTTTCTATATGAATATGTGTAAAGAATATTACATTTGACCCGGATTTACCTATGAGATTGGTGATAATGATTTGTGACCTCATTTTCATTAACCTAAAACGGTATTTATGGAACATATCCTTTATCGCCAGGATGGCAGTGATAGCAGCTTTTTGTTATTAGCACCATAGTGTTTACTACAATATGAAAGAAAACTATGCGGATATTGAGGTAATGTGTTTTCACCTATCCAATGCCGACGCCGAAACTACCTACTACGACATCTGTCGTGATGGTATTCCCGTGATGGATATGGATAACTGGGACATAAAGAGCTTCTGGATGGCATATGGAGGATTCACTATTACACTGGATGGATATAAGACAGTATTTCATTCCGGTGGGTTTTACAACATCGTAAAGGCCACTACGTTCCTGTTAAATACGATTTACTGGCTCGAAGGGAAGTCGTCATGCTGGTTTAATGATCATGAAGGAGCTGAGGAGTTATTCATAAGTTTGGGGCTACATGAAACATTTAAGGTCCGGAAGAAGAATGAGCACGAGATATTATTATCTTATTACCGGGAGAATAATGCGGCAGTCAGGAAAAGAGGTGAACATTTTTTTCATGAACTGTTGTTAAGCAGGGATAGTTGGATCGATGCGTGTAAAATAGCATTGGGAGAATATTTTCAGATGGTCAGAGAAATAGCGGACGCACATCCCGAGTCGAAGCTGAAGCGGGTGCTTGACGAGTATTATGATGTCTGGATGGGAGTGAGTGGTATAAATATAAACAGACCAGTATAGTTATGACGATAGGGAAATTATAGCAATTACAGGAAGGCAGCACGCAATATGTGAACGATATACAGCTGCGTATGTCGAAGCTCCCTTTGATAAGATCATCGGCGTGGCAATAGAGACCTTTGCCGATAAGACGCTGATGCCTATACATGGATTAAGACGTGCCAAGGAACCGGCCCATACAACCGGATGGTATATATGGGCAGGAGCGTTTTCTGAAGCAGATGATTTCTTTAAACCTATGCATGTACATCATTTGCTGGAGTTGTATCCGGAGGTGCTGGATTATCTCGGATTAGCACCCGGCTGGCGATTCCTCTTTGATAATGAGCAATATGAGGATGTATGGTATGATGAGTGGCTGTTAAACAATTAATATTTTACGAACTAATTTCCCTATGCCTCAATATATAGATGCATATTTCCTGGTACCTTCCAGATCACCATCAGTGGTACACCGCTTTCTGGACAGGTTTCTGCCTCAGAGAGAACAATCATCGGAGAACTATCTCTTTCCTGCGGCTGATACAAACGAAACCGATATTCTTTTTTTAGATCCTTTTGAAGCCATCGCTTATATGGAAGCGAAACCAGATGAGTCACACGCTATTTACTGGCGTAATACGGATCTTAGTAATGCGATTCATCACGGAATGGTTTTTCATACTAACGATGGCATGATGATCTTAGGCGTATCTATTCCCGGTGGAGATCCTGAGGAAGACTATGCTATTGCAATTTTCAGGGAGATAGAAGCTTTTACGGGTGCCGAATGGGCTTGCATGACAGTGGAGGAACCGCCACCGGGTACTGAAGAAGAATTCCATGTCTTCTGTAAAGCAAGATTTCACCCAGGCGAAGCGACGGACGCGCCTGAACATGTCGTTCAGCATAAAGAGGAGTATTCCCGGGGATATTGGTGGTTGTTCTGTTATCTATTCCTTGAGTTGTTTTTTATGATCCTCATGATCGTGGAAGTTTACTATCAAGATCTGGGAATGGATCTGTTTGGCATGCATATGGTCTGGTTCACACCGGTATCGATATTAGTGGGACTTGTAACAATATTGTCGGCGGCGGTCTCTTATGACAAAGGAAGTATGTCAAAGGTGGCGTGCAGGCGTGTGGTATTAGTATCTATTGCTGTTAGTTTAGTACCTTGTTTGGTTTACTGGCTGATGTTAGCCTCCGGACATTGCTGATCAACCAACAATTGAGGCCGGATGAGAAGCCCCTTAATATTAATAAGAACGAATGAGAGTAGCCTGTTTAAATTTGTTTCAAGTATGATAAATTCATGCCGGCAAAAGAAATCTCTTCACATGCAGACTTAGGAATCATTCCATTGTTTACTGATTAGTATCTTGCTCCTTTACTGTGTTAAGCCGAAGTCACTTCCTCCACTTACAGACAATAATTTTAAACTAAGCGCTACGTATATATATTGCGCAGTATAGCTCTATTATTGCCTTGAATATCAGAATTGATTTTTCTTGGCAGTAAGTAAGATATTGCAGAAGAAAAATTTCCTGATATTAGGAATATTATTTTTCTTTGTACATATAATATACCTATGTCTATGTCACATACTATGTTCGTTTAATTAAAGCTTTGTTAACTACTGCATGTTTGTAAATAGTGGTGTTGGGATCGGGACTTTGCTGAAACTTCATGGCTGAAAGTTCGTTACAGCTTTTCTTATTGTTTATTTTAAAAGGACAATTTGCCGCTACATGACAGGGGCCGGGAACAGTAATGGCTATTGATGGCCAGTCATCATTCCCAAATATTTGTAAATGCTTACAGGCCTGCATGTAAGCATGCCTAACTGGTTGTATGATACACCGGATGTGGCGGCGTTTGCAGTAAAATTATGTGAATCTTTTGTTCATACTGAGAATGTTTCTCTTTATAATATACCTATGCGATTAAATAAAGCTTTTTTTCTTATCAGCCTATTCGGCTGGGCAGCTACCGTGAAAGCACAAACGCCCAATCTGCAGGCCGTTACCACGGCCGGTAATACCACCACTAACACCATTTCCATATGGAATAAAGATGGTTTGAATATAGGTGTTGACTCAACTGTAGGTTATACGATGCAAACACATTTTTTGCGACCGTCATTGACCGAGAACAGGACGATGCGCTTTGACTGTACCGCTAATACCGCCACGGGCGGTTGGGAGTTTTACAATGTCTATTCCAGTAAAAGCCTCTTGTACATTAAGCAGAATTCAGGTAACGTCGGCATTGGTACCACTGATCCTAAAGCGAAACTGGCTGTGAATGGTGACGTATATGCCAGACTGCTGCGCGTAAGACCTGACGGCTGGGCAGACTTTGTTTTCGAACCATCGTATCAGCTGATGTCATTACAGGAGCTGGAATCTTATATCAACACACATAAGCACCTGCCAGATGTGCCAACAGAAGAAGATGTACGCAGAGATGGTCTTGATCTGGGGGGGAACCAGGTTATTTTACTTCAGAAGATTGAGGAGTTGACATTACATCTCATTGATCAGGAGAAACGTGTTAATACCCAGAAAGCTCTGCTGAGTGCACAGGAAGCTGCTTTCACCGAGCAGGAAAAACGTTTGGCGGAGCTGGAGCGCAGATTAGCTGGCCAGTAGTAAGAGACACCGTTGTCATGTATAGTATTTCAATGTTTTAATTATCTATGAGTAATATCAGACTCTATTTAATAGCCGCATTATTAATGGCGGCAGGGAGAACGTTTGGTCAGACCCCTACTTTACAGGCAGTGACCGATCAGGGGAGGACTACAACTAATCCTGTAATAGTCAGGCATAGAGATGGACTCGCTTTTAATGTCGATCCCAGGAATGGTAACGTAAAAGTTCATTTTTTACGACCATCAACAACTGACATGCGTACGCTGAGGTTCGACTGTACCTCGAATGACGTTACAGCGGGATGGGAGTTCTATAATTCCAACACAGGGAAATCTCTTCTTTATATAAGACAGATCAGCGGCTTTGTTGGTATTAATACTGTTGGTACTCCTTCGACAATGTACAGGGTGCGCCTTGCCGTGAACGGAGATATGTTGGCTCATAAGGTAAAAGTAACAGTGAATAACTGGGCGGACTTTGTTTTTGATTCATCATATGCGTTGCCTTCCTTACAGGAAGTTGAAAGGTATGTAGCGGCTAACAAACATCTTCCTGATATCCCATCTGCAGAAGAGATCCGTATCTGGGACCAGGAGCTGGGAGGAATGCAGGCGAAAATGCTGCAGAAAATAGAAGAGTTGACTTTGCACCTGATCTTACAGGAAAAGGATCTTTCCCAGCAGGAGCAACTCATAAAGAATAACGAGGCATTACTTCAGGAGCGGGAAAAAAGAATTGCCGGCCTGGAAGCCAAAATGAAAAATCAATCCTTGAACCTTTAATATGTATCATATGTACAGAAAGGTATCTCCATTGGTGGTGTGCCTGTTGGTGTGGCTTAACCCGGCCAGTAATGCGGCCCCTTTGCGCATACCATCCTTATCGCGGGATAGTGTGCCCGTTGATATAACCGGCAGGGACCTGATGAGTCAACCCGAAATCAAGTCGGCAGTAGTCGATGCTGTTAACCGAAAGATTAGCTATAAAGCTGCAGGCGACACGGCTGCAGAAGCTATCCCGTTTGGCAAATTCGGACTAGGTGGCCTACACCCCAGCGCCAGAGCCCAGTTCATGGAGTATATGCGCGCAGGTAATACGAACGCCGGTATCGGAAAGATGCAGGGTATGTTTGATAGCATGAAGGACAGTGTGAAGAAGGTGCAATACATTGATAATAAACTGAGAGGATTTTATGCATTGAAAGATCGTCATTTGCCGGGCTCTCTCACGCTTCCTGGTAAACCGGAGAATAAACTCAAAGGTGCTTCCTGGACGACGACTTACAGCGACTCTACTGCGATGATGTCTGGATGGTGGAATGAAGGGGTAATACAGGATGTGTTTTCTATCGGAAGCATCCCTTTTCAGCTGAATTATTCCACGTTGTCCGGATATAATTATAACGGTGCATCATTACAGGGCGCCCATTTTGGCAAGATCGCGTTCGATAGGGAAGCTTACCTCGACAAGGTCAATCAGCAGCTGCAAAAGAAATATGATCTCCGTAAGTACTTTCTGGAAGATCTTGATATCAGGGGCAGTATGAAAGAATATGCTGCCAGGCAGCTGACCCTGATCAAAGGTGCAGATAGTCTGAAAGGAAGGCTGTCTGCCGATCAGCTGATGTACCTCGACAGCGCGCAACTGAGTAATGTATTATTAAGAAGCGGCGATACGGCTGCTGTCTATTATAGAAAGGTAATGGCATTGAAGCAGCAGCTGGGTGGCGTGAAGGAAATGAGCCTTATGCTGACCAGTCAGCGTGATGTGAACGGTGGTATAGCCGCATTGGTGGAGGAACCAGGGAATACCTCCCGCATAGCGTCTAACCTGATGCATTTAAGTCCATTGCAGCGCCTCATGATGCATATGAAAGAACTGCGTGTAGGTAGTATCGGTGCTGATGCCAGTAAGGGTAGTGTGTCAGATCTGTTTATGACAGGCGCTATGGGAACTTTCCTGAAAGGAAATAAGTTCATCATGCTGGGGCTTGGAAAGACAAAGGAGATGGGTATTCAGGACGCAGGATTGCAATCTGCCACCGGCAACCCCGCATACAGTATGCAGTTTGTCCGTGTTGGCCGTGGCGATATTGGCAATAAACAAAGCCATGTATCTGTGTTAAATGCGAATGCAAAACCGCAGCAACAGTATGGTATCAGTACAAGTGCGATCAGCCGTAACATTTTTGTAGGTGCTGTTTCCAAACAGTTAAGTCTGGGAGATCTGGGAACGCTCGACTTTGAGTTGTCCAAATCATCCGGACAGTTTGGTACAAACAGTCAGGATGCGGCAGCAGTGTCTAAATCGGCTGCCAGTCATTTCCTGAATGACATATGGGCGACAGCGGCTGTCGGGATGGCTTATAATGGAGAAGTGAAAAAGATAGGGTTGTCACAGAAAGTATATTTCAAATATTCCGGACTGGGATATGTTAATCCGGGCGCGCCTTTCGGCAGCAGGGGAACAACGCAGTATGGTCTTTATGTGAAACGTAGCTGGCTGAGAAACAAGGTGATGGTCAGTGTGAGAACGGATATCCGTAACCTGGCAGTTTCTCCCTTGACAGGTGACAAACGCGGCAGCCAGCAATATGCTTTCGATGCCCGTTACCGTTTTACCCGCAGATTCTCCCTGAGCATGAATGTATTGCAGAATACCCTGAAGGAAACCTCAGAAGGTAAAAGCTATACTGCTTTTCTGAATAGGAAGATCTCCTTCATGAGCCAGGCGAATGGTAAGATCGGCGGAAAGTCTTTCAGCAATAGCAGCACTATCGGCTTGCAGCAGCTGAATTATCTGGCGCCGGACGCACCGTTGAAAAGTCTGTTCGTAAATGCCTCCTCTATGCAGACCTGGATGGCCGGACCAGGAATGGTCATGGTCAGCGTGTTGTATAGTCGTGATGTGAAGAATACGGCGGTGTACAATAACCTGCTAAATACAGAAGGTGGTTATCAGTATACACTATGGAAGTTGTCCTGCAGCAGTGCATTGATCTATATGGATAGCAGGGACGTAGTGACGCAGCTGGGCCTTCGTCAGCAGTTGTCTGCACAGTTCTTTAAACACTGGAGCGTCACTGCGTCTGCGGACGGTCGACATAATATCAGAAATACAGCTGCCAACTATTACTACGGCAGATTTAATACAGCAATATCACTGCATTACCAGATAAACTAACGGCAAATGAACGTGTACAGAATATTAATGACAGGGCTGTTACTAGGCATACTGCTACCACTGCGGGCACAGGTAACCTTTTCTTTCATGCCGGAGATACAGGGCCGTACTGTGGAAAACATCTATAAGGTACGTATGGGTAACCCCGGCGCCAGACAGACGGTCAATCTTGTGATCAATGTAACAGAAGCGAAGTCGGGAATGGTGGTAAATATCAGGACAGCTCCCTTTGAGCTGTTGCCAGGTATCAATACTGTTCCGCCAGGAGCGATCTATAATGCAGCGGTGTCTTTCGGCGGCAGTAAAATAGCCACGGTGGTGAGCCAGAGCGGCTTTTTCCCCGAAGGAGATTATGACTACTGTTTCCAGTTGTATGAAGGCAGCGGACACAGTGGCGGAATACTGGACGAACAGTGCTTCTCTTACAATCTGCAACCATTCAGTTCGATGCAGCTGATACAGCCGTACGACGGGGATAAGATCTGCGATAAGCGGCCTACATTATCCTGGCAACCATTGGTGCCTGCGATCAATGGCATGATGTATCGTTTGTTGCTGGTAGAGGTAAAAGAAGGACAGCAACGTGCGGAAGCGTTAAGAATGAACCTGGCGATTATCAATCAGCGTCAGATCCCGTTACCAATGTTGATCTATCCTTCGCTGGCAAATCAGTTGCAGGAGGGAAAAAAATATGCCTGGCAGGTATCAGCTTATAAGAATGATCTCCTGCTGGCAGAATCAGAGATGTGGGATTTTACCGTGGAATGCGAAAAGGAGCCGGTGGAAGCGCAGCCAGATGCTTACAGAAGTCTGGATGATCTGACAAAAGGTAATTTCTATATAGCCCGTGGACAGGTGTTGTTTGCTTTTAATAATACCTATGCACCAGCGAACCTGCAATATACACTTCAGTGTCTAACCAAGCCTGATCAGGCATTTAAGAAACTACCGACGGTGAAGGTAGGCAGAGGGCTGAACCAGATCAGTGTAGCGTTGTCTGAAAAGAACGGACTGGTAGATGGCTATTTCTATATTATGCATGTGACGTTGCCATCAGGAGAAACGAAACAACTGAGATTCATCTATAAACAACCTGAAGAGTGATGATAAAACGATTAGCGGCAGTGTGCAGCCTGCTGATATTGGCAGCATGTGGTAGTAGCAAGCGGGAGGTGATGCAGTCGGTGAAAGATAAGCACCTGTTACAGGAGAAAACCGTGAATGATTACGTGTTTCGTCTGCAGTATATGCCTCCTGAAAAGGTGGCGGACGATACCGCCTTACTGTACTTCCGGCTGAATATTACGAATAGTCAGACCAGACAGATAAAAGGAACGTCGGATCAGGGCGCGAGTTATGGTCTTGATACATTATTCTGCCTGGTCGCAGGTACGGATACGCTTATACCGGTGGATGTTAACCGGATTGCGAACGGAACGTTGAATGGCGCTGAATATATGCTGGTGTTCGATAAGCAGGCGGTACGTCGTCAGCCGGAGAGCAGGTTAGTATTCAGGGACTGGCTGTTTACACATCAGTATTTAGTATTCCCGGTCTCAGGGAGTGCAATTAGTCAAATTGATTCATTAAGTCTGAATATATGAAAGTAAGGACAAAGCGTGGCCGTGTACGGATTGCATGTTTTTTTCTGGGTTTGTTACTCGTGCAGGGGCTGACACCGTCGGTAGCATGGGCCCTGACTTCCGGTCCTGCGCAACCTGAAATGCAACAATTTCAGGCAGCAGGTACCAGTGATATGGTTGATCTGTTCACAGGAGATTTTAAGTATAATATTCCGCTGCTGGATGTGGGCGGATATCCGGTTAACCTCAGTTATGCATCTGGTGTGGGCATGGATGATGAAGCCAGCTGGGTGGGACTCGGATGGAGTCTGAATGCTGGTACGATGAACCGCCAGCTGCGTGGTATTGCAGATGACAGTGATGGTGATACATTGAGAAGTGAGAACTACATGAAGCCTAAGATTACGGGTGGCGGTAAGTTTACGTTGAGAGGAGAGTTATTTGGTAAGGGGGTGTCGGGATCAGTTTCTCTCGGTGTATTTAAGGACAACTATGACGGCTGGGGGTCAGAGGTTGGCGGAAATGTTGGTCTGTCACTGGGAATGGCGGCTATTGGTCCGGTAACGCCCGGTGTGGGCGTCGGATTAAATTCCAGCACAAGCGACGGTGTTACTGTGACACCGCATGTTTCGCTTTCGATGGAATGCGCAGACAAGGAACACTCAATATCCGCAGGTAACTCCTTATCATTTAGCTATAATACCCGGCAGGGCCTGAAAGGGTTAACACTTTCAAGTAGTTATAGTTCAGATAAGTATCAACGGGACGATGGAAATGTTTCTTTTACTTATAATACACCACCTTTTTATCCAAAATCAAATGTAACGTTCAAGTCTACCAACACTACGTACACCGGCGATATTGGTGGAGTAACAGTGGCTGTATTTACAGGTGCACAGGCTTCGGGATATAAATCCAAGAGGGAAGTACTGAACAGAAACCAGGAGAACAGAGCCTTTGGGTTGTTGTATGCAGAAAAGGGTAGCAATGTGCCCAATGCGCTGATGGACTTTATGCGCGAGAAGGATAATCCGGTAGTGCCTGAGCTGAATAATGTGGCTATGCCTATAGCAACGCCCGATATATTCAGTTATACCAGTCAGGTAGGAGGCGGACAGTTACGTTTGTCAAGACTCAGTAGTGGTGTCTTTTTTGACAGTGAAACAAGGGATATCTCGGATAATAAATCATTTAGCGCCGAATATGGTGTAGGGTTGTATTTTCATGGAGGAACGTCTGTTTTTCAGCAGGATATTACTAACAGGACTGGTAAGTGGAGACAAGATAACAACTTTCTTGCTAAAGGTGATTTTGCTGCAAAGGAATCACTTGAAGAGGAACATGCGTATTTTCAGCAGATGGGAGAAAAACATGTTGATGATCAGCGATTCCTGAGTAAAATAGCTGGTGAGGATGCTGTCAGGGTACAAATGGATGGAAAGAAGGCGAAGGAATTTTTACAAACGGAATCAGGACGTTTGCTGGATAGTACTAAACCATATAAGCATGTTGGAAGGCAGCTTAGAAACACTGGTGTAATGTACATGACAGCCGGTGAAGCCATGCATGCCGGGCTGGAAAAACAGATCAGAAACTATCCTTTAAATAAGAAGGGCAGCTTTACGCCTACTATCCCGGGAGCAGCTTCTTATGATACATTGTCCCGTGTAAGTAAATACAGAAAAAGGAACCATATTTCCGAAATGACTGTAACGGAAGGGGATGGTAAGCGAATGGTGTATGGTTTACCTGTTTATAATATCAGGCAGGACGAATATTCTTTTGCATCCCATGCCCGTAAACTGGATACAGCTACAGGTTTATCCAGCTTTGAGACCCGTGGAGATACCATGGTAGAGCATCAGAATTTAGGTAGTGGTATAAAAACTGTGGATGAATATTATCATAAGGAGTCACAGCCGGCTTACGCAACGTCTTATCTGCTGACTGGTATCCTGTCACCTGATTATGTAGATATAACAGGCAATGGTATTACTGAGGATGACAGAGGCACTGCGTTTAAGTTTAATTATTCTAAGGTAAACAGGGATTTCCAATGGCGTACGCCTTATACGGATAGCCTGAAGCCTAAAAGGGCACAGTTTAACCGCGGGTTATATGCTGATCCGGATGATGATAAGTCTTCTTTTGTATGTGGACAAAAGGAATTGTGGTATATGCACTCCATCGAGTCCAAGACAATGATCGCTTATTTTATTACAGAAGACAGGAGAGATGCCATTGGCGCCGACTGGCTGGGTAGACGTGATACACTGACTAAACAGCAGGTATTGAAGGAGATCAGGTTGTATTCGAAAAATAACCTGGTAACGCCCATAAAAACAGTTGTATTTGAATATGATTATGACTTGTGTAAGGGTATTCCTAACTCGTTAAACCGCCAGGGTAAGCTGACGTTGAAGTCTGTATATTTCAAATATGCCAGTTCTTCAAAAGGCAAGCATCACCCATATGTATTTGAATATAAAGAGAACCCGAATTATGCCTTTCTCTCTGTAGACCGGTGGGGTAATTATAAACCAAGGTATGCAAACATCAAAGATGGCTTTGGTCAGTTGCGTAATGATGAATATCCATATAGTACACAGTCTACGGAACTTGCCAATGCCTATGCTGGAGCGTGGAGCCTTTCTCAGATCACGCTTCCTACAGGAGGGATAATTAATGTAGACTATGAGTCTGATGATTATGCATATGTGCAGGATAAAAGGGCCACAGTGATGTCTTCTATCACCGGTATGTTTGATGGTGATGGTAACGCTACTGCCAGTTTATTACGCGCGAAATCATTTGATATAAAAATTGACAATACCACATTTGCGACAACCGATGTGCAGCAATTCAGAGATAGCTGTCTCAATGGAGAAGAGTTCCTATACATGAAGTTGTTTGTCAATGTATCAGATGATGTCAATTCAACAGATGAGTCGAAATATGACTTTGTGCCCTGCTACGGACGTATTAAATCAGTGAATGTAGCAAATGGCGTAGCACGTGTACGGTTCGACGACGATACGAGACAACTGATCAGCGTGAATCCTTTTGTTAGCGCAGTATGGCAACGTATGCGACTGGAATATCCGCGGTATGCTTATCCTGGTTATAAGAATAAGGTGGATGATGATATGCCGGTGGAAGCCATTGTGACATCTATTGCGAACGCTATCTATAACCTTTCAGAGTTATGGGAGCCTTTCATAGTGAAAGCCTGGAAGAAAAGATTTGCTTCCAGTATAAAGCTGGAGAAAAGCTTTGCCCGTATCGGTAAAATGAATGGTAAGAAGCTCGGTGGCGGCAGTCGTGTGAAGAGGATCCGCATGAGTGATGACTGGGCTGACATGGTCAGTGGTCAGCATAGCACCCAGTATGGTCAGGAATATGATTATACGACGACACGCGGTGAGCAGGTGATCAGTAGTGGTGTGGCTGCTTATGAACCGATGGTAGGAGCAGATGAGAACCCACTAAGACAGCCGTTGAAGTATGTACAGGATGTTAAATGGACACTGGATAATTTCTTCTATATGGAGGAGCCATTTGGAGAGACGCTTTATCCTTCCCCACAGGTGGGTTACAGAGAAGTGAAAGTCCGTAGTCTGGGCGCTGATGGTGTGCCTGACCCTGCTAACAAGATGGGGTGGTCAACCTATGAATTTTATACGTCAAAAGAATATCCTGTATTTGTACGTAAGACAAATCTTGAAAAAGATGTACATAAACCAGCTTCCTGGTCAAAATTCATGGGGGGCAAGTCTGTGTATGAGCTGACTATGTCCCAGGGGTATACTGTTTTTCTGAATGATATGCATGGAAAGAGTAAGGCTGAAAAAGTGTTTAATCAGAAAGGACAGTTGATCGCGTCTTCGGAATATAAGTATTTCGATGAAGAGGATGGTGGATCATTGAAGTTGAGGAACGTGGTAGATGTCGTGGATAGTACAGGTGTGATCACTAAAAACCAGGTGATCGGACGGAATATTGAGGTGTTCTCAGATATGCGTGAGTCAGAGATGAACAACCAGGGTAAGAGCATTAATCTTGGACTAGATGTGATTCCTTTCATGGGTTTTGGGCTACCGCTGCCACATTTCCCATGGGCACAGAATGATGACTATCGTCTATTCAGATCTGCATCTGTCCTGAAAACGGTGGAATATTATGGCGTGGTCAAGTCCGTCACAAAAACCATTAACGGTTCCTCTTCTACCGCTTCTAACCTGTTGTTTGATCAATATACGGGTCAGACTGTGGTGACACAGTCACAGAATGAATTTGAAGATCCGGTGTATAGTATGAGTATACCTGCTTACTGGATGTATGGTAGCATGGGAATGGCATATAAAACGCTGGGTACGCTGTATAAAAATTTTCAAACAGATGAAAATGGACTTCCCTATCCACAGTTTAGGTCATTCCTGATTCCGGGTGATGAATTAGTGAATGTGCAGACAGGTTATCATACCTGGGCTGTGAATACGCCTGATTCGTTGTCTAATAAGGCGGTGCGCATGATTGATGGAAGTGGTCGTCTGGCAAAAGGACTGATTGGTGATTTTAAAGTGTACCGTTCAGGTAACCGTAACCTATTGGGGGCACCGGCCACTGCTATTACAAGTTTAAAGAATCCTATTCTAGGTAACAAACTGGTACTCCTGAATAGTAATGAACTGGGCCAGTATCAGGTCATTAATGCCTCTGCGGTGTTGTATGATGAAGCCTGGGGACAAGCGGTCGACTGTAGTATGAAGAGCTGTCCTCCGGGATACCAGCAGGATATAGATGGGAATTGTTATCTGGCTCCTAAGCCGAGAGACACGATGAAACTGGTAGAGGGTAGCAAGAAATCTGATTACTCAACCGCAGGAGCGTTCTTTTATGATGGAGGTGCTGGCGCGAATAAAATAGGAGAAAGTAACTCCGCTTTCTGGCGAAGTCGTTTGAATGAAGTTGGGATATGGCTGGATAATGCGCACGACTATGAATGGTGGGGCGTAGAAAAATGTATTGACATACCCGAATCAAAGGATTACTTCATAGGGCACGGTAGCGATCTGACGATGGAAATCTACATTGATGATAGTTTGTTCTTCGCTTTCCCGAAAGCCGAAGATGATAACTATCGGATATGGAACGTCAGGAAGAAGTTCCTGACGAAGGGTAAACATAAGATACATGTAGAGGGGTCTAATAATGTTGGTGAAAGAAGTGTCGGATTTGAGATATATGACGTTCCCTATGCAACATTGGAAGCTTCAAACGAGTCGGCTATTCGTACAGGGACAATATTGTCTTCTCATAGTTTTATGACTGATGCACAGGCTTTGGTTTTCAAAAAGGATAGAGATCATAATCTGGTAGGAGCTAATTTCTGGTGTGACAATGGTGTACTGCCTGATATGTGTGACCCAACACCCAACTGTGATTATAAAACGAAGGATGAGTGTCCTGAAGGATATACCAGAACTGCAGATGGACTTTCCTGTGTCCCTATATCTGTAACCGAGGATGCGACGGCATGGGGATTGGTGGTTGGATTAGGTAGCAGGTATGCGCGGTATTGCGAAAATGGTACGGTATTTTATGATGCTTCTGGTAATCAGTTGTCCAACATCAGAGGAGAGTTCTGGGGCGGCTGTGGTAATCCCATTGGAGGTAGTAGTCGTATTGCAGCCAGTGCTGCTGTTGTAAGGGATTCCTCTATGGCAAGGGCATCCGCGTCCGCGTCGCCAGAGTTCTGCGGCCGGTTGAATAATGCCGGGATCTGGTTTAACGGAGGGCCTTTGATAGGACAGTGGATAGGTTTAAATACCTGTGTGACTATTAGTGAAAGCCGGACCTATTACATAGGTATGGCAGTGGATAATGAGATGAGAGTCTTACTTGATCATCAGCCTGTAAAAGAACTACTGCAGGTCGATGGTAATGATGTGAATCCTTTTATTACCTGGAAAGTATATCCGATCTATCTGGCTGCCGGGCAACATATATTGACTATTGAAGCAACCGACAAAGGTGGTGATTACGGAGTTGCCGTAGAGATTTACGGAGGTACACTGTCTCAGTTATTAAGAGCAACATCTTCTGCTGACGCGAAGACGATATTTTCGACCGAGAATCTCCGTAACAATAATAACGTGGATACTTATCTGAAAGATATGTCTGGTCAGGTTGTTAAACGTCGTTATTCATGTCCTAGTGGAGATGTCGATATCTGTTCCGGAAAGTTAGGTTGTCCGGCATTACCTATGGACAACGCATTGAATCCTTATGTATATGGATACCTCGGTAACTGGCTGCCATATAAACAAATGGCATGGCTGACCAGCCGTACCGGTCAGGACCTGATCGACAAGCCGGCCTCACAGGGAGCAGGTGTTCGTACCGGCGGTGCTTATCAGAAGTTCCGTGCCTATTGGGTGTATAACAGTGGATGGAGCATCGCTAATAACATGGAGTGGGTTACCAGCAATACCATGACGATGTATGATCAGTATTCACAGGAACTGGAAAGTAAGAATGCACTGGACCTGTATAGCGCTGCGAGATATGGATTTAAATCTACGTTACCGGTGGCAGTAGGAGCGAATATGCGTCAGCGTGAGATATTCTACGAAGGACTGGAAGATCATAAGTTCAACAAAACACTGGGGGCTGCCGCTTCCTGCGAACCGGATGAGTTTAACATCGGCGCTGCGATTGGTGGGGCAGCTGCTGCTTTGGATAGTACGGATGCGCATACTGGTAACTATAGTATGAAGTTAAACGGAGCACTTATACTTAAAACGTATGTCTTTAAAGATGAGCACCGGCCAGGAATATATCTTGAAAATAATGCTGCTGGTGAATACAGACGTAAAGCTGACGGCTGGCTCGGATTAAGAGGATTTTGTCCAATGAACCGCAAATATGTGTTCTCTGCGTGGGTGAGGGATAATGATCCGGCAGGGGCCCCAGGCATTACAATAACTATTAACGATAGAACTGTTACGCTGAAGAAAAAGGCGGTAGTTGAGGGATGGAAACTGGTGGAAGGAGATCTGGATGTATCTGAGTTTGCGAGCTCAAATATGGCAGCACTTACTTTGGTATTACAAGGTAATGGTCAGAATGTGGATGATATCAGGATCTTCCCTTATGATGGTCAGCTAAAGACATTCGCTTATGATGATACCACACAACGTGTAATGGCGGAACTGGATGAGAATAACTATGCTACTTTCTATGAGTATGATGATGAGGGCACGCTGATCAGGGTGAAGAAAGAAACCGAAAGAGGCATCATGACGATTAAAGAAAGCCGGTCAGCATATCGTAAGTATAAACCTTAAAATTATCCCTGTACCATGAAATTGAAATCAGGATATGTAAAGATGATCATACCTGCAGCCATTTTATTGGTGGCTGCCGGTGCCTTCGCCGCGATACCGTCACTACGGAGCCGCTTTTCGAAGAAAGAACCTGTAACAAAAAATAGGATTGTTATCACCGAGAATAACGAGCAGGATAAGAAAGTACTGTCCGAGTTATCGGGTGTCTTACATGCAATGGACACTGTCACAGTGATCACTGTGAACGGGTTTATGGACGGTGTTGATCTGGCGGACAGCACCAGCAATTTGCAGTCTGCATTTTGCTACAGCCGCCAGGGCAATCAGGGGTATTACCAGTTGGGAGATAATGAAATGATATCGCTGACTGACGCTTACATAGTCGTGGCAAATGATGTGAAGAAGATCTTTGTCTCGCCGCCTAAGACCGTGATCAATCCTATCAGAATGCCTATACAGGCAGAAGTGGACTTCTTAGCCCATGAATCATACAAGGTGTCCCGCAGGGCTGAAGGCGCATTGACAAGAATATCCCTTACCAATCCCACTCATGCCAGCTACAGGGAGTATACAATTGCCTTTGACACGCTGCACATTGTACGTAAGTCGGTGATGCGGATGACTGATCCGGAGGCGCTGACTGACCCCACTAAGGATAAGATACTGACGATATCGATCAGTAACTGGGAAGTGGGAGCTGTGCGGAAGGACCTGTTGCGGATGGACCGTTACATCTCGCGTGTGAATGGAGAGATCGTGCCGGCAGCGAGACTGAAGGGATATGAAATAGTAAAAGACTAGGTGTTAACCTCTTAATATCAGGAATGAATATGCGTGCTGTTTACGCTAAAATATTAATGTGTGTATTGCTGCTGTTGGCCCTGTCAGGGATATCAGGAGACGCAATGGCATTCAATGCTATTGAGACATATCAGAATCAGATACAGGGAAGGCTGAAGAAGGGAGATACGCTCGTCCTGAAAGACGAGAAGTTCCAGAACAGTGCTTTTGACTGGTCTACGATCCATAACAAGACCGTGAGCAATATGATCACGTTCGGGTTGTACCGAGATTCAGGGGCGGTCTTCCCCAAAGCATTTAAATGTGAGATAGATCTAAAGGTGGAATACTGGACACAGGCAGATCTACCTGACCCTATTGTGGAAGATCATATTAAACTACAGGTTACTTATGATCCCGGCGCAGGTGTCGCTTACAAGGACGCAGATCTGTACCGCTTCCTGAACGGGCATAAGGTGAGAGTGACGATCAATGATATCACCAGTGCGGAGCTGGGAAGTGATTTTCCTCCAATATTCAGACTGGCCAGTCAGGTGATCGTAGAGCGTTGGTATGATATCGATAATAGTAAACATCTGGCGCCTCAATATTTTATTATACCATCTGCTAATGATACAACTAGTCGTAGAGTATCACTGGCATGGGAGACTATTACAGGAGCTGAAGAGTACGACCTAGAGTGGACATTTATTGATGAAGACTCAGACAATGGCGCTTTGTTGGCGGCCCAACCTGGTAGTGTTTCAGCCGACGTATTGAAAAAGATGTTCCGTAATAACGCCACACGTGTGACCGTTCAACAGGAATATTATGATATATCACTGGTACATCATTCGAAGTACCTGCTGATCCGTATCCGCCCTGTTCAATATAGGGACAACGGATTCCGGCAGGAGTTCGCATGGGAGTATCAGATAAAGGATGGAGCGACTACGAAATCATCCGTGATCGTGCTGGGAGATAATCCGTGGCATGAATCCGGGAAGAACTGGCAGTACAATGCTGTGTATGCGGAGGATGGGAAGAAAAAGGAGGTTGTAAGTTATTATGACGGGTCGTTGCGCAGCCGTCAGACCGTTACGGTGAATAATTCAGATAAGAACGCGGTTGTACAGGAGGCTATTTATGACGAGTTTGGGCGCCCATTGGCTACTATTATGCCGGTGCCGTTAAAATCATCTGTATTTAAATATTATCCGGGTTTACATATCGGACAGGGAGATTCTACCTATAATTTCAAGCATGTATATGGTAATGCGACAGCTTGTGTCGCGACACCTTTACCATTAAAAGACAGCGGGGCGGCGAGATATTATTCTGCCAACAATGAGTTCCTGGGAGATAGCCTGCGACCTGAGAACGCATATATACCGGATGCGGAAGGATATCCACTGGCGGTAACGCGTTACACCAATGATAATACCAACAGGGTAAGCGTACAGGGTAGTGTCGGCCCCCGGTTCCAGCCTGGGGCTACTGGCGCAGTACAGTATTTTTATGGTGTACCGACCCAGTGGGAACTGGACCGTTTATTTGGTAATGATGTAGGCTACTACTCACATTATCTTAAGAATGTAGTAATAGACGGTAACGGACAGGCAAGTATTGCGTACCTTGATGCCAGTGGCAGGACGATTGCTACCGCGCTTGCAGGGAAATCACCGGGCAATCTGGATAGTTTGCCTTCCAATGCGGCGCCGGCTGAACATACAGATATTATACTGGACAGGCAGTTCACGTTCGATCCTACAAGAATGAAGATCTCTGCGACCGCCACACATATCAGTACTGTTGCCGGACCAGTAAAATTACGCTTTGATGTCAGCAGACTGGTAAAGATGTATGCCGACAAGGGAGTTGATATTTGCAGCAACTGTTATTATGAAGGTAGCATCTATATCACAGATAATTGCGGTAATGAGATTTATAAGACAGTTACCCCGTGGAAGATCGGTGATATGCTGGATTCCTGTCTGACTGCCGATGGAGTTGTTACCAGGCAGGTAGATACCATTTTTGGCAAGGGGGAATATTATATAAAGTTAGAGATCGGTATTCCTGAGAATGCTATCAACTTCTATACAGCTGCATTTATTAAAAGGAATAAGAATCTCAGAACCGAGTGGTCTTTTGTAAAAGATGCATTACTGGAGAAAGACCTGTTTTCCTGTTTTAATGATTGTGCTACGTGTAAGGAATCCCTTGGCGAACTGAGTACATTCAGGAGCCGTATAACAGAAAGACTGATCGCGGATAAAGTCGATGTTACTACCAATACCGCTGCGATCAATGCCTGGATTGATAGTACGTATGCTTCTCTGTATAGTCAGTGTGCTGTATTGAGAGCTAACTGTAATACATCTCCATGCGCGGAACTGGAAAAGCAACTGAAAGAGGATGTAAGTCCTGGTGGACAGTATGCGCTTTTTACAGCGGAGGGCGGTGTGCTGGAAGCGGATATAAATGTGTTAAGCCGTTACTGGAGGCAGGCATTTAAGCCATTGCCGAAAGATAGCGCAGATTATATTCAGCAGCAGTTTGAGCTGGAGGATGGTCGTATTTCATCACCACATGACAGTGCGTTTACGGTGCAACTACTGGTAAAGTACTGGAATAGTGAGTGGGCTTCCCGGTTTGTGCAGTATCATCCGGAGTATTGTGCATTGAGGTTTTGTCAGGATAATGCCACTTCTTTATCCTGGGACAACAGGCTGAGGGATGTTGCGACAACAGTTGCAGATATTCCGGTAGCGTCAGGCGGTGCTATTTATAGCAAAAGCTCAGTGAACTGGCTGATCGACAAGGATCCGTTCTTCACGGCGAGGCCTGATTACAAGGAACTGTTTAAGAATGATCTGGCTAACTATTCCAGGAATGTGGCAGGTATTACAACAGCAGGTGCGTCAGTGAAGCACCTGAGTGGCTTTGTAGACTACATGTTATACTGCGCAGATTATACAGGTAGTACAAATGCCAATAATATTCCTGATAGGAATGCTAATAACTGGAATAACTGTCAACCGGTAAGTACCTGTATTATTCCTGACAGGGAGTGGGACTTGTACAAGACTAAATACCTGGAGCTGAAAGAGCAGTATTATAACCGTTTGAGAGATTCTTCTATTTATTGTGGTGGACGTTGTACGATAGGTAGCAGTAACAGGGTAGCTTATACTGTTGATGGGTGTCCGGCAACAGGAGATTTCATTATCGAGTCCGGTAGTGAAGCCTGTGCAGCAGATAAGCAATCGGTGCGTATTAGTTATCTGGGTAGCCGTTTGAATACAACAGTAGCGGTTACGATATATTATCCTGCTGAGTATAAAGCCCTTGTAGATACGACTCCGGTTACATTGTCGCCAGGTAATGAGCGTGTGAATTTGTGTATTTCAAATAAGGTGTTGCTGAGTACATTGCGTGTATCAGGAGTTAGTTGCGGGACGGGTAGCGGCGGCAATGATTTCTGCGCTACGCATACAAAGAATCATTTTGAGTTTGTTTTTAACAGTGGTAGCGGAAGGGCATATTTTCAGTATATCAATGGCGCACTTCCTGCCGGAGTAAAACCAGTGCTGGATGTTGTTTTCGGCGATGAAAACGGCAATGAGGTCTGTTCATACACTTTCAGGCGCTGGGATGCGAATGGGTTAAGTGAACGTGCTTTGTGCGATTTCATAGGCACACCTACCATCCTTCAGAAGACATTATATTGCGATAATGTACCTGTAGATCCCAATCCGGTGGTATGTAATCCAGCTTATCAATCTAAGACCTCCAGGATCAATAATATTTCTTATTCCACACCGGAGATCACTACTGATACAACTGAATTAAAGAATATGGCGGCCGCCGGTATTCAGGCGATGATCGATCGTAACTGTGAGTCTCAGGCGGATAACTGGATAGGCTTACTGGAAGCGTGTGAAAAGATGGATACCACGAAACGTACTACTCTCAGGAACAAGCTGATTGAGATCTGTAAGATGGGTGGAGATGTTAATCATCCGAACGGAGCCAGTACATTACCTGCGGGAAAGACAACCGCCGAGGGGTATACATCTTTTAAAGATGCTATACTGGGTGTGTTGGGTATCACGGGTAAGCCGGGCATGTTATGTAATCCTTATTTACTGGATGTTCCTTATCCGTATGAGGTGAAAGCGCAGATAGCAGAGCAGACCCTGACCTCAACGAATCCAGATGTATGTCAGCGTCTCAGTGAACTGACAGCGGCCTATACAGCGGCAAATACGACCGACTCGTTCCATATCTATCTGAAGAAGACGTATGGAGCAGCAATGAACATCACCGCAGCGGAATTAGCGTTGTTGCAGACGGGATGTAGTAACTGTCGTTACCTGCTGAAGCAACCAGTCAAGTTACCTGTATTCATGGACCGTGGTGCCAAAGGTTGCATTACAGCTGCCGAGTATACACAGGCAATGGCTGCGTTAACTGCCTTTGCGGGTGATAGTTTGATAGCAGATCATTCAAATTATGAAAGGATAGTCACCAACTATCTGAATGCTCGTTTCGGATTCAGTTTGTCTTATAGTGCGTATGAGGCTTACCGGGATACAGTTGCTAAGAATCCATCGCTTACGATGTTGTTGTGTAATAGTCCGGTATATGTAAGTGTGACGCCTGACCAGTATGAATGTCTGATGCAGGTGATAGATGATGCGGTGGTCTCAGGAAGAGATCGTTACAGTACGTATGTCGAGGAGGTGAAACGTCTTTTCCGTAAGGATTATATAGCAGTATGTGGAGCGAATAAGCCAGTGGTATCACTGACCAGCCTTCAGCAGACGTATCACTATACATTATATTATTATGATCAGGCAGGCAATTTAATAAGAACTGTTCCACCAGAGGGTGTGCATCCGCTTAATGACAGTCTGGCGAAGTATGTGGATGGCGCGAGAGGAGTAAGAGATACCGCTTGTAGCAGTAAATATCAGCCAGATAATAAAACGAAGGATGCAGTATTACAGACATTGACACAGGCCTTCGATCGTACTACAAATGAGGCGATGGAAATGTGGGTGTACAATGCAGGTAATAGTGAAAGCCAGGTGCTGAGTACTACGGGGGGAAAGAAATATCTCTTCAATGTGTGTATCAGTGGCGGTTATCTGAACTTTGATGTTTATACAGCAACTTTATCTGGTGCAGATGCGGATGTAGTGTTGTCAGCGCATACAACGGTAAGTCTGATGGGCGTCGGGCCGTTGACAAACTGGACGCATGTCGTTATACAGGGCGCTGGTTTTAAGGCCAATAATATGGCGATCTATGTAAATGGCAAACGTTGTCCGTCAGTGACGCAGGTGCCTACCGGCGCTTGTGGATGGAGCCTGGAGGGTAATTCTGCAGGAGTTATATTCCCGGAGAATCTGTCTTTACTGAGACATTTACGACTGTATAATCACCTGTTACCGGATGACGTGATTGCTGCGAATGCAGGCGTGTCCTGCCTGAGTCCGAGTGATGTGTATAATCCGGCAGGCACCGATTCCCTGACGCTTTGGGCGTTGTTTAACGGAGCGACAGGAGGTTCTTCCAGTGAACAAAGGTATGTGCCTGTTTATCCTGCTCATACGTTGGCGACCAGTTATGCTTACCAGTCGTTAAATGGTATACAGGTACAGCGTACGCCAGATGCCGGGGTGTCTCATTTCTGGTATGATATGCTGGGTAGGAATGTTGTGTCGCAGAATGCAGAGCAGGCGAATCCGATAGGGCAGGGGCTTGGAGGACGTCAGAGTTATACCAGGTTCGATGCACAGGGACGGGTTATTGAAGTAGGAGAGAAACTGAATGCAGAAAGATCGGCTGATTCTGTTGCGTTTGTAACTGCAGATGTGTTACATGAGTTATACGAAACCGCGGGACAGCAGGTGGTGAGGACCTATTATGATAACACGACTGATTATGTGAATATGGATGCAGGCGTAGCTGCTGCTCAGCAGAATCTGAGAAAGCGGGTAGCAGCATCTACTTACACAGAAAATGATGGAGATCCCCAGCAGGTGACATATTATAGTTATGATCAGTTGGGGAATGTGAAGACGCTGTGGCAGCAGATACAGGGTTTGGGTATCAAAAAGGTTGATTATCAGTATGACCTGGCGAGTGGTAAGGTCAACAAAGTGGGCTATCAGACAGGCGGGAAGGACAGATTCTTTTACGGATATGAGTATGACGCAGAGAATCGCCTGACGAAAGCATTTACTGGTATTAATGCGGTGTCTTCAGATGGCTGGCATATTGAAAATGCGCATACCGATGCACGTTATCGCTATTTCCTTCATGGGCCGTTGGCAAGGACGGAACTGGGTCATGAACACCTTGTACAGGGTATGGACTATACATACACCTTACAGGGCTGGTTAAAGGGAGTGAATGGTCAGTATCTGCAGGCTGACAAGGAAATGGGCTTCGATGGGGTGAAAGGTCGTCTTCATGGAGATGTAGCCAGAGATGCGTATGCTTATACCCTGGATTATTTTAAAGATGACTATAAGCCTATTGGCGTTGGGAATGCAATGACAACCTTGTCATGGACGGCAGGTCAGCAGTCGGAAACAGGACGGGATCTGTTTAATGGTAATATCAGCCGTAGCACCCTGGCCATCAAGCGCATCAATGATGATAAGTCAAGCGGCTATACTTACAGATATGATCAGCTAAATCGTCTGAAAGCCATGCGTCAGCATGCACTTGTATCAGGAGCTACATCCTGGAGTGCGGCGAGCGCGGGTACTGCCTATAAAGAAGACGTTACTTATGATGCTAATGGTAACATTCTGAGTTATTTGCGTAACGGTAGTAGTACTCGTGGCGATAACATGGACCAGCTGAGTTATGTATATGCGAAGGACGCATCTGGTAACCTGTTGCATAACAAGTTGTTACAGGTAAAAGATGCGGTTGACAATCCGGCGTATACAGAAGACTTGAAAAATCAGAATGTAAACAATTATCTTTACGATAATATAGGTAATCTTATCGCTGATAAGCAGGGTGCTATCGATTCAGTAGTGTGGAATGTGTATGGTAAGATTGCGCGGATACGGAAGTCGGATGGAAGTGTGTTGCAGTATGGGTATGATCCGACGGGTAACCGTGTATATAAGCTCTTTATTAAGAATGGTGTTGTAAATCGTACCTGGTATGTGCGTGATGCACAGGGGAATACATTGGCTGTTTATGGCAATAAGGATGGCGATGCGAATGTTTATTGGGAGGAGCAGCATTTGTATGGTAGTAGCCGTTTGGGTGTCTGGAATCCGGATGTGAATGTT